>JACMOT010000264.1 GCA_014377915.1 Tardiphaga sp. | reverse complement strand
GGCGCTGCACGGCGTGGCCGCGCGCGCGAGATTTGGCGGCGGGGGATGATGTCGAAGTCGCGACCGTCGCCCGGATGAGCCGGCGGCGCGCTTGGCCGCGCGGTCGCAGCCGTTGCGATCCCGCTCCAGCCCCTCATCACTGCATGCCATCGCATCGTCCGCGGCCGCGCCGCGCGCGGCGCTTCCGCTTGCCTCAACCAGGAGACCATCATGAAGCAGGAGACGACTATGGACTATGATATCACCGACGCCGCGCCGGAGCACAAGGCCGGCTTTGCCACCGGCCGCGAAAACGATGATGAGTTGCGTCACATCTTCGAGGAATTCAAGTCGGCCAATGACGCGCGGCTGGCCACCATCGAGCGCGGTCGGGGCGACGTATTGCTGGAGCAGAAGGTCGACCGCCTCAATGTCGCGCTCGACGCCCAGCATCGTCGCATCGATGATCTCGCGCTGAAGCAGGCCCGGCCGGCGCTGGGCGGCGAGCGGCGCGGGCATAGCGATGCCGTCGGCCGCGAGCACAAGAGCGCGTTCGAGTCCTATGTGCGCCGCGGCGAGGTCGACGGCCTGCGGGCGATCGAGAGCAAGGCGATGTCGGTGGGCTCCAACGCCGATGGCGGCTATCTGGTGCCGGTCGAACTCGAACACACCATCGGCGAGCGGCTCACCGCGATCTCGCCGATCCGCGGCCTGGCTTCGGTGCGCGAGATCTCCGGCAGCGTCTACAAGAAGCCGTTCATGACGACGGGGCCGGCGACCGGCTGGGTCGGCGAGACCGACGCGCGACCGCAGACCGCGTCGGCGAATCTGGAGGCGATTTCATTCGCGGCGATGGAGCTCTACGCCATGCCGGCGGCGACCGCGACGCTGCTCGACGACAGCGCGGTCGATCTCGACCAGTGGCTCGCCGCCGAGGTCGAACTGGTATTCGCGATGCAGGAGGGCACCGCCTTCGTCAATGGCGACGGCGTCAACAAGCCGAGGGGCTTCCTGAGCTACCCGACGGTGGCCCATACGGCGTGGAGCTGGGGCAATCTCGGCACCGTCGCCTCCGGCGCCGCCGGCGGTTTCGCCGCCAGCAATCCGTCCGACAACCTGATCGACCTGATCTATGCGCTGCAGGCCGGCTACCGGCAGAACGCCAGTTTCGTGATGAACCGCCGCACCCAGGCCACCGTGCGCAAATTCAAGGACTCGACCGGCAACTATCTGTGGCAGCCGCCGGCGCAGGTCGGCGGCCGCGCCAGCCTGATCGGCTTTCCGCTGGCCGATTGCGAGGACATGCCGGACGTCGCGGCGGGCTCGCTGTCGATCGCGTTCGGCGATTTTCGCCGCGGCTATCTGATCGTCGACCGCGTTGGCGTCCGCGTGCTGCGCGATCCCTACAGCGCCAAACCCTATGTGCTGTTCTACACCACCAAGCGGGTCGGCGGCGGCGTGCAGGATTTTGACGCCATCAAGCTGCTGAAATTCGCGGTGAGCTGAGGGGCTTCCACACATCCATATGACCTAAAGATGGATCGGTGTCCCATCCCCCCGTCATTGCGAGGAGCGAAGCGACGTGGCAATCCAGAGCCACAAGCTCCGCAAGAACTGGATTGCTTCGTCGCAAGAGCTCCTCGCAATGACGGGGTGAGTGAGTTGAACTAACATAAAGTCATCATGCTCTAGGCGATTTTCTCGAAAACCTGTTGCTCGCCGCAAGCAACGCTGCGGGAATTGGACATAATCAAGGAGCTCCGCTTGAAGATCCGCCACAGCTTCCAAAAACAAAGCCTCGAAGATCTCCGTCCGGAGTGCTTCGTGCAGCGGCCACTTGGCTGGGCCGCGCGATATCACTGCGTAAAATCGCAGCAGCCGTCGCGTTCGTGGGCGTTTTGATAGCGGTTGATTGGGTTGCCAAAAGAATTCTTGATATCATAACCTATCTTGACCCGCCATCGAACGATGGAAGAGCTTTTATCCGCGGTTGATGTGCCCAGGGCAGGAACAGAACTCCATCATCACAGGATGGAGCAGAACGTCTCGAAACGTCGTCAAATGACTCAGGCCGAAATCGACGCTCCCGGAAATAGGGTCAGAATTCCAATCTTGAGGCATTATCAAATTACTCGGTGGTATAGAGAGCGAAATCCGGAATTTGGGGGACTGACACCGCGCCAATATCTTGCCGGCAAGCCGCCCGAAGAGCATGCTCGCGTTGGACGGAAAGCGCTCATTCTTTTTGAGGTCTTGAAGCCATGACCACCGCAGACCTGTCTAGCCGCTCTGTACCAGAGCTCGTCGAGCAGTTTCGTCGTCTGGCGCTGGCGAAAGGCGAGGCCAGCGACAATGGCCAGACGGCAAGGTTCAACCGGCTTTACGGTCGTCTCGACGCCGT
>JACMOT010000263.1 GCA_014377915.1 Tardiphaga sp. | reverse complement strand
CTGCATCTCGCGGAACTGTTCCGTCTCGCGGATCAGGCGGGGCTGCTGTCGAATCCGGAACAGGCCACGCAGCGCATGAAGGCCGTTCTGGCCACGCGCGGGATTGAAGTCTGAGATGCGGGATTTTTCTCAAGACCATCGCTGGCTGTCGCTGAACACGGCAACCGTGCGCAAGCAGGGTGACTTCATCGCGATCGCGCAGGCTTGCGCAAAGCACGGCATCCGCGCTGTCAGCCCGTGGCGCGACCAGGTCGCGGCCGTCGGGCTCGACAATGCCGTGAAGGCGGTGCGCGACAACGATCTCGAACTGTCCGGCTATTGCCGCGGCGGCATGTTCGTCGGCGATGCCTCGCGGCATGCCGAGATCCGCGACGACAATCGGCGCTGCGTCGACGAGGCGGTGGCGCTGGGCGCGCCGTGCGTCGTGCTGGTGGTCGGCGGCCTGCCGCAATATTCGCGGCCGGGCAGCGCGCCCTCCAGGAACATCGTCAATGCCCGCGCGCAGGTCGATGACGGCATCAGTGAATTGCTGGAATATGCGCGGCAGGCCAGCATGCCGCTGGCGATCGAGCCGCTGCACCCGGCCTACGCGGCCGATCGCGCTTGCGTGAACACGACGGAGCAGGCCCTCGACATTTGTGATCGCCTTGATCCCAACCGCACCGGCATGCTCGGCGTCGCGCTCGATGTCTATCACATCTGGTGGGACCCGGAGCTGATGTCGCAGATCGCCCGCACCGGCAAGGATCGCATGATGGCCTTCCACGTCTGCGACTGGCTGGTGCCGACGACGGATATCCTCAACGATCGTGGCATGATGGGCGACGGCGTCATCGACATCAAGGCGATACGCGCCGCCGTCGAGGCGCAGGGTTTTGCCGGCTATTCGGAAATCGAAATCTTCTCCCATGGCTGGTGGGACAGGAGCATGGATGACGTGCTCGGGGTCTGCGTCGCAAGGCACATGACGGCGGTGTAAGGGAAGGGGGCCTTGCTACCGTCACAGTGGTCAACCATGCAGACGGGCCACCGCGGACGCTGCTATTGCAATTTCAAACCGGCGGCCTCGATGATCGGCTGCCATTTCCCAAGTTCCTGCTGGAGTTGCGCGGCGAGCTGCCGCGGTGTCGATTGCACCGGGTCGGCGCTGAGATCGCGCAGCCGTCGCTGGATCTCCGGGTCGGCGACCGCCTTGCGCAATTCCGTGCTGAGCCGTTCCGCCATGTCGGGTGGCAGGCCGGGCGGCCCGAACACCGCGTTCCAGGTATAGGTCTCGAAGTCCGGAAGCCCCTGTTCGGCGATGGTCGGGAGATCGGGAAACGACGGCGAACGGGTTTTCGTCGTGACCCCGATGGCGCGTGCCGCTCCCGATTTGATGAAGGGCGCGGCGCCGCTGAGGACATCGAACAGGATGGGGATCTGGCCGCCGATCAGGTCGTTCATCGCCGGCGCGCCGCCGCGATAGGGAATGTGCTCCATCTGCACCTTGGCCTGAACCTTGAACAGTTCGCCGGACAGATTGGGCGGCGTGCCGACACCCGACGATCCATAGCTGAACTTGCCGGGCTCGGCGCGGATCAGCGCAATCAGCTCGCCGACATTTTTCGCCTTCACCTGCGCTGACACCAGCAGCACGTTCGGCACAATGGCGACCATCGAGATCGGCGTGAAATCCTTGACCGGATCATAGGGCGGTTGCCGGGCCATCAAGGGATTGATGGTGTGCGTCGAGATGGTCCCCATCAGGAGGCTGGTGCCATCCGGCGCGGCGCGGGCGACCCGGGCAGCCCCGACCACGCCGCCGGCACCGGTGACGTTCTCGATCACGATGGATTGGCCGATCTGTTCGGAGAGTTTCCGGGCCACCAGCCGGCTGACCACATCGGTGGCGCCGCCGGCCGCGAACGGCACCACCAATGTGATGAGGCCCTTTGGCAAATCGCCCGGTCCCTGCGCCCGAAGCGGGGTGGCAAGGCCCACCGTCGCCATGGCGAGAGTGCTGCAGAAAGTTCTCCGGGAGACGCTGTTGGTCATGAACGGCCTCGCGTGGTGCTGGGGTGAAGCGGGAAACAACCGGTCAGGCTCACGCCTTGACCAGATAGCAGCCGGTTTCGTTGAGAGGCTTGGTGGCTTCCTCGGCGGATGCCGTCGAAAGCACCTTGCAATAGTCCCAGCGGCCCTTGCTCTCGGCCGGAGACTTCACCTCCAGAAGATAGGCCGGCAACGCGGCGCGGCCGTCGATCCGGATCGCCCCACGGCCAAAGGCGTCGTCGTCGGTCGCAAGTTCCTTCATCTTGGCCACGGTCGCCGCACCGCTCTTTTGCGCGGCGGCCGGTCCCAGTGCGGCGACCGCCTTGAGGTAATGCAATGTCACGGCGTAGCAGCCGGCATGGGTCATGCCGGGATAGGTGCCCGCCATCCGTGGCGCGACCCGCTTGGTGAAGGCGCGGGTGCGGTCGTTGAGATCCCAGTAGAAGCTGTTGGAGAACAACAGGCCCTTCATGGTGTCGAGGCCGACGGCGTGGATATCGTTGAGGAAGGTGACGAGGGCCGCGACCTTCATTTTTTTGGTCAGGCCGAACTCGCCACCCTGCTTGAGGCAGGTGGCAAGATCGGCGCCGCCGATCGAAAGTGCGAGCACGTCGGCGCCGCTGGCCTGGGCTGCCAGCAGGAAGGACGAGAAGTCGGACGCGCTGATCGGCACTTTTGCATTGCCGAGCACCTTGCCGCCGGCCTGTTCGACGAACCGGCTGGTTTCTTCCGTCAAAGACGCACCGAACGCGTTGTCGGTCGACAGGAAATACCATTTCTTGCCGCCGGCCTTCACCGTCTCGAGCGCCACCGCTTTCGAGAACATGTAGCCGTCATAGGTCCAGTTCACGGCATTGGGCGTGCATTGCTTGCCGGTGAATTCGGTCGAGGTGACGGCGACGCCGAGGCAGGCCTTGTCGCGCTCCTTGCAGACGAAGGAGGCGGCGAGGCCAACGGACGAGTTGGGGCCCGCGATGACCATGTCGACGCCTTCGGAATCGAACCAGCGCCGCACGATGGCAGCGCCGACGTCGGCCTTGGTCTGGTGGTCTGCATGAATGACTTCAGCCTTGAAGCCACGATGCGCGGCGATGAATTCGTCGACCGCCTGCTTGGCGCATTCGACGCCGGGGATGCCGAGAAGATCGGTATATATCCCGGAAAAGTCGGCAAGCACGCCGATCCGGATCGTCGGCAGCTGCGCAGACGCGGGCCGGACCTGCGCGGCCGCCATGGCCACGGATCCAAGCACAAGACTGCGGCGCGTGAAGTTCGCCATCGTTTCCCACCCAAGTTAGCGAGCCGTTTATCCGGCCCTTGCGATAGTTGTTTATGGTCCGCGCATCGCGTCAAAATGCCGAGCAGCGATAGCAGTTATCTGTTGTTGCGAAGGCAGGTCCGGTCACGTCTTTGTGTCACCGGACCTGATATTGTGACGCATGGCTGCGTGCGTTGCAGCGACTTCTATTTCGAGGGAAGCCGCCTATTTCGTGGGAAGCCTTGGCTTCGGAATCGCAGCCAGATCGCACAGCGCGTCGACCATGGCCGAGAAATCCTTGCCGCCGAAGCCGCGGGCGCGGGCGGTGCTGAAGGCCTCGCGCGCCGCGGCGGCCATGGGCATCGGCACCTTTGCCGCGTTGGCGGCGTCGATGATCAGCGTCAGGTCCTTGTGCGCGAGATCGATCGTGAAGCCCGGCTCGATATCGTCGACCAGCACCTTGGTCGGCCATGCGATCTTGAGCTGACCGTTGACGGCGGTGGTGCCGTACAGCACGTCCAGCGTCCGCTCGAGATTGAGGCCGAAGCGCTGCGACAGTGCCAGCGCCTCGGCATTCATCTGGCAGGATGCTACCGCGAGGAAATTATTGACCAGTTTGGTCCGGGTGCCGGTGCCGACGTCGCCGCAATGATAGATCGTGCTTCCCATCGCTTCCAGCAGCGGCTTCACGCGTTCGAAGTCCTGCACCGTGCCGCCCACCATGAACAGCGACTCGCCGCGATCGGCGTGGCTGGCGAGCCGCCCGACCGGCGCATCGACAAAGGCGACGCCCTTGACCGCGGCCGCTTTGGCCAGCCGGTCGGTGGTGTCGGGATCGATAGTGCTCATATCGAGAATCAGCGAACCGGGCTTCGCATGAGCGAGGATGCCGTCGGCCTGCGACACGACCTGATCGACGATGCTCGAATTCGGAAGCATCGTGACGATGATGTCGGACCGCTGCGCGATCTCGGCAATGGTCGCGGGGCTGGCCTGCAACAATTCGAGTTCGGCCACGGCTTCCGGATTGATGTCGTTGACCGAGAGGCGGAAGCCCTTGCGGCAGAGATTGGACGCCATCGGCCGTCCCATCCGGCCGAGCCCGATGAACCCGATTTTCTCCATGTGTTCCTCCTTTTTATTGGAGCGAGACAGGATGCCTCGCCCGAATTCCTGTTGATCGAGATCTCGCCGTTGGCGGACCGGGCTGGTCGCGCCAACGCCCGCGGTTCACTCCGGGGTGATGACTTTGCCGGGATTCATCAGCCATTTCGGATCGAGCGCGCGCTTGATGGTTCGCATCAGGTCCAGTTCGACCGGCGCGGTATAGCGGGGCAGGCGATGCAGGTGCATTTGCCCGATGCCATGTTCGGCGCTGATGCTGCCGCCGAGTGCCACGCTTGCGTCATGGACGATGGTGTTGGCGCGGCTGGCGGCGGCCTCGGCTGCTTCAGGCGAGGCAAACAGCGCGCGTGGAAACACCACGATGGCGTGGATGTTGCCGTCGCCGATGTGGCCGCAGAAGCAGATCTGCGCTTCCGGAAAGGCGGCGCTGGCCTGTTCGCTCACGCGCGCGACGAAATCGGCCTGCCGCGAGATCGGGACCGAGGTGTCGTTCGACACCGTGAAGCCCGCGCGCTTGTTGGATTCGGAAATGTTGTGGCGCAGATCCCAGATCGCGGTCGCCTTCGCCAGATCCGGCGCGATGGTCGCGTCGGTGATGCCGCCGCGCTCCAGCGCCGCGCCGAGCACTTCCTCCAGCCCGACCACCAGATGGTGCTGGCTGTGGCTGTCGGCGATCTCGATCATGGCATACCATGGGGCATCCCCGGCGATCGGGTTTCGCAACTGGTTCATGTGTTTCAGCACGATGGCCAGCTGCGGGGCCGACATGATCTCGAACGCCTCGACGCGGTTGCCGAGACGCTCGCGCAGCTCTCGCAGCAACGTGATGGCGTCGGACACCGCGTTCAGCGCGACCATCGCCGTGACCGACGCCGAGAGCCGCGGGAACAGCCTCAGCACCGCCGCCGTGACGATGCCGAGCGTGCCTTCGGCACCGATGAACATTTGCTTGAGGTCGTAGCCGGTATTGTCTTTCCGCAAGGCACGCAGCCCGTTCCAGACCCGCCCGTCCGGAAGTGCCACTTCGAGGCCCAGCACCAGTTCGCGCATGTTGCCGTAGCGCAGCACGCCGGTGCCACCGGCATTGGTCGAGACCAGGCCGCCGATCTCACAGCTGCCCACGCTGCCGAGCAGCATCGGAAACAGCAGGTTCTGGCTGTCGGCGGCGTCGCGGACATGTTGCAGGATGCAGCCGGCATCGACGGTCATGGTGCCGTTGATCGCGTCGATGTCGCGGACGCGGTTCATCCGGGTGATATTGATGACGACGCTGTCGCCGGTGTTCGAGGCAATGGCGCCGCCGCACAGTCCGGTATTGCCGGCCTGCGGAACGACCGGACGATCATGCGCCATGCAAAGACCGAGAACCTTTGCGACCTCGTCGGTATCGCCGGGGCGGACGATGCAATGGGCGCTGCCGCTGTAGCGGCCGCGCCAGTCCCGCAGATAGGGCGCCATCTCCGCCGGGGCGGTCAGGACATGCTGTGGTCCAACGATCGACGCGACCTGTCGCAGGAACTCCTTGTCGGTCATTTTTTGCTCTTGTTGTCCCGCCCATCGCCATCAGAGCGGCGTCGTCGCCCGTATCACAATGAGAATTCGGTGATAGCAGCTATGCCTCTGGGTTAGTGCGTTGCAACATCAGGGCGAAGCGCGGACAGGTGGCGCTGCCTGCCATGACTGTATATCAGTTCACGCAGCGATATAAAAAATGCAAGGCTCGTGGTGGATCTGCGGCAACTGAGAACATTCAAATCCGTCGCCGAACTGGGCAGCCTGAGCAAGGCCTCTGACCGGCTGCGCATTGCCCAGCCGGCGCTGAGCCGGCACATCAAGCTGCTCGAGCACGAGCTTCGCATCGAACTCTTCACCCGCAATGGCCGCGGCATGGTGCTGACGCCGGCAGGGCATCTGCTGTTCGATCGCACCGCGGGGCTTGTGCGGCAGATCGAACAGGTGCGCGACGATATTCAGTCGGTCGGCGGCGCGCCGTCCGGACGGGTCGTGCTGGGGCTGGTTCCGACGGTGAGCTGCGTGTTGTCGACGCGCTTCGCCCGCCGCGTGATCGAGGAGCTGCCGCAGGTGTCGCTGTGCATCGTTGAAAGCTATGGCGGCCATCTGGTCGAATGGCTGCACCGTGGCGAGATGGATCTGGCGCTGATGTATGGCCCGTCGGTCGACCTGCATCTCTCGGTGGATACGATTGGCCGCGACCATATTGTCGCGGTCGGACCAAGCGGCAGCGGGCTGGCCGAACAAAAAGAGGTGTCGATCGAGTGGCTGTCGGCGCAGAAGCTGGTGCTGCCGAGTCACTCTCACGGCCTGCGCATCCTGATCGAGAAGGCGTTGTCGCGCAAGAATCTGCCGATCCAAGTGGTGGTGGAAGCCGACTCGTTTCGCGTGCTGACGAGCTTCGTGGAGGACGGCCTGGGCTATACGCTGTTGCCGCATTCCGCGGTCCGCGCCGATGCCGCGGCCGGTCGCCTCGAACTGGCGCCGATCGCCAGGCCCGGAATTGCGCGCGAGCTGATCATGGCCCGGCCGGCTGATCGGCAGCCGTCGATCGCCACCGCCGCGATCTCCGACTTCATCAGGATCGAGATCGAGCGGCTGCGTTCAGAGGGGCTGTGGGACATCCAGATGACCCAGGCTGGCCATCCGGACGCCGCCCTCAGGTGACGGCGAAGCCGAGATGCTGCCGGAAACGGTTCTTCACGTAAGCACCGTCGCGCGGCGGCAGTGCCCGCTCCGGAGTGCCATGGGCAATCCGGATGCGGACAAAGCGCGGACCGCTGGTGACATCATGCAGTCTGCCGCGGTACTCGGCGATTCCCTTGAGGTCGTCGATGACGTCGACGGCGAGAAAGCCGGCGCCCTGGGCGATCACTTCCAGGCGCGAGCCCAGGCCCGCATGGCTCTTCTGCATGCCGGTTTCGCCGAAATGACCATTGTCGAGCACCGCCACCGTGAGGTTGGCGGGCTTGTGCACGGCGACCGTCAGCAGGCTGCCGAGACCCATCAGCTGTTCGCCGTCGCCGGTCAGCACCACAACCGGCCGCTTCGGCTGCGCCAGCGCGATGCCGAGGCCGACCATGGCCGCGCCGCCCATCGCCCCCCACAGATAGAAATTGCCGTCATGGTCGCCCGCGGCGAACACGTCGTAAGAGGGGGAGCCGAGACCGGTGACGACCAGGAGATCCTTGCGGTCGATCAGCAGGGTCTTGACCACTGCGCGGCGGTCCAGTGTGCTTGTTGCGTCCGACATCACTTGCTCTCCACCCACTTCTTGCGGCCCAGCATGCGCTGGGAAATCAGCACGGCGATCTGCCGGTCGCCATCGAACGCCAGCGTGGCCGCGGCCGCGACCACCTCGGCGGCTTGCTCCG
>JACMOT010000262.1 GCA_014377915.1 Tardiphaga sp. | reverse complement strand
CATCCGTCCCGCGGGTAGCGCTACTCCGAGCGCTGCATCGCCGGCTTGGCGGCGGTATGCTTCGCAGCGCACAAATTGTGCGCGGTGTTGACCAGCGCGATATGGGTCAGCGCCTGCGGGAAATTGCCGGTCTGGCGCCCGGCGATGGAATCATATTCCTCCGCCAGCAGACCGACATCATTGGCGATGCCGACGACGCGGTCGAACAGCGCCTCCGCCTTGGCGATTTCGCCAGCCAGCAGATAGGCATCCGCCAGCCACAGGCTGCACGCCAGAAAGGCGCCCTCGATCGGCTGCTCCTCGCCGGTCTGTTCGCGCGGATCGTGGCGCAGCACGAAACCGTCGCGCATCAGGTATTGTTCGGTGGCGGCGAGGGTCCCCTGTACGCGCGGATCGGACGACGGCAGGAAGCCCACCGCCGGCAACAGCAACACGCTGGCATCGAGCACATCGGCGCCGTAATACTCGACAAAAGCGTTCATCTTGACATTGAAGCCCTTGTCGCACACCTCGCGATGGATGGTGTCGCGCAGCGTTCGCCAGCGCGCGAGCGGCGCATTGAAGCCGAATTTTTCCGCGCTCTTGATGCCGCGATCGAACGCCACCCAGCACATCACTTTCGAGAACACATAATGAGCGCCGTCGCCGCGGCGCTCCCAGATGCCGTGATCGGGCTGGTCCCAGACCGAGGCGAGATGCTCCAGCACCTGATGCTCGACGGCCCAGGTCTCGCCGTCGAGTTCGAGCTTGGCGATCCGCGACTGGTGGAAGGCATCGACCAGTTCGCCATAGACGTCGAGCTGCAACTGCGCATGCGCGGCATTGCCGATCCGCACCGGCTGCGCGCCCTCATAGCCCGGCAGCCAATCGGCTTCCCATTCCAGCAGCCGGCGCTGGCCCATGATGCCGTACATGATCTGCATGTCGGCCGGCGCCCCGGCGGCCACGCGCAACAGCCAGTGATACCAGTCCAACGCCTCCTCGGTGTAGCCACTGTTGATCAGCACGACCAGCGTGAAGGTGGCGTCGCGCAGCCAGCAATAGCGATAGTCCCAGTTGCGGCTGCCGCCGAGCTTTTCCGGCAGCGACGTCGTGGGCGCCGCGACGATGCCGCCGGACGGCGCATAGGTCAGCGCCTTCAGCGTGATCAGCGAGCGCATCACCAGATCGCGATGCTCGCCGCGATAGGTGCAACGCGCGCTCCATTCCAGCCAATACTGCTCGGTGTCCTGCAAGGCGCCGGCGCAATCGATCGGCGCCGGCACCTTGAGATGCGACGGACCATAGGTCAGCACGAACGGCATGCTGTCCCCGGCCTCGACGACAAAGTCCGCGACCGTCGTGAGGTTTTCGCCGCGGCTTTCGACCGGCGTCCGCAACACCACCATGTCCGGCCCGCAGATGCCGAGCAGCGCGCCGTCCTCGGTGCGCTTCATCCAGGGAATGTTGACGCCAAATCCGAACCGGATCACCAGCTCCATCCGCATCGGCACGCGGCCCCGATCACCGCGAACGATCCGCACCACGTCGGAGGCTGCGCCGCGCGGCGGCATGAAATCGATCAGCGTCACCGCGCCGTCGGCCGTCTCCAGCGTGGTTTCCAGAATCAGCGTGTCGCCGCGATATTGTCGCGAGCATTTCGTAATCTCGCCCGCCGGCGCGATCTGCCAATAGCCATGCTTGCGATCACCAAGCAGCGCCGTGAAGCAGGCGTCGGAATCGAATGCCGGCCAGCACAACCAGTCGATCGAGCCATCGCGGTTGACCAGCGCGGCGGTTTCGCAGTCGCTGATCAGGGCGTAGTCTTCAATCAGAGCAGCCAATGAGTTTCCATCAGTTCAGGGGATCAGGCGACCATCACCGGCTGCCGGTCGGCAGTGGCCATGTTCAATGAATCGCGATCGATGGCGTCGACGATGTGATCAACCGATACCGGCAAGCGCTGCCGCCAGTTCGGATGCTCGTCGATGGTGCCGGGGATATTGGGCTGGTCCACCACCCCGAGCAGATCTTCCAGCGCGATCGCCAACAGCCGCGTCCGCGTCCGCGACAGAAATTGTGCCACGCCGTAAAAATCCTCGCGGAAGATGTCCTGGTCACGCAGCGCCTGGTTCAGCATGTCGATGGCGTGGTGACGCGATTCGTCGCTCTCGCCCGGGTCGATGCCGAGTCCGCGCTTCATCACCAGATCGGCGAAGCTGCGCCAGCCGGCAAAGGTCGGCAGATCGTGGGTGTTGAAGGTCACCAGCGCGTGCGGCGCGTAATGGTCAATGCCGCGAAACGCGCCGGGATCGTCGCGCTCGAACATCATCACCAGATAGGACCACAGGCCCCAGGCCGCGAGCTGGTCGCGAAACCCTTCCGGCACGGTGCCGAGATCCTCGCCGATCACCACGCAGCGATTGGCGATGCTTTCCTGCGCGGTCGCCGCCAGCAGCGCCTGCAGCGGCATTTTGACATAGGCGCCGTTGTCGGCCGCATAGCCGTGCGGCACCACATAGAGACGGTTCAGTCCGAGCACGTGGTCGAGACGGATCGCACCGGCATAGCGCATCGCGGCGCGCAGCATCTCGCGGAACGGCGCGAAGTACTGCACCTCGAGACCGGCACCGTTGAAGCCGGCGAGGCCCCAGTTCTGCCCGGCCGGCTGCAGCGCGTCCGGCGGTGCGCCGATCGACAGATGCCGCGAGATCGCGATCTGCTCGTTCCAGGCGTCAAAGCCGCCGCTCTGCACGCCGACGGCGACGTCGAGATACAGCCCGACGCTCATTCCCAGCTCGGCCGTCAGGTCGAAACATTGCTTGAGCTGCAGGTCGGCATTCCACTGCACATATTCGATGAAGGCGACTTCGCGGCCATCCGGTCCGGCGCGCAGTCTCTCGCATTGGCCGTCGTCGGGATGCTGCCACTCCTCCGGCCAATCCCACCATGCGGTCTGGAATTTGTGGCGCAGCACCTCGAAGCAGGCAAAGCGCGTCAGCAACGGCGCGCGCTCGACGCGGAACGATGCAAACGCCGTCTGCCGCGCGCTGTCCGGCTTGCCGCAGAATTCCTCGAATGCCGCGCGGAGCGCAACCGCCTTCAGCCTGGCGACCTCCACATAATCGACTACCGGCGTGGCGCGCAGATTGGCCAGCACATCGCCACTGTCATGGGCCGCGAATTCCGGCAGCGCCTCGATGTCGATATATAACGGGTTGAGAAACAGCCGGCTGTTCGGCGAATACGGGCTGCACTCCGCCGGGCGGTCGTCGAACAATGCATGCAGCGGATTGAGGCCGACGCCGCCGGCACCCAGACGCGCCGCCAAATGAAGAAGCGATTGCAGATCGGTAAAATCGCCGATGCCCCAATTGCGCTCTGATCGCACGCCATATAACTGCACCGCGAGAATCCACGAACGATCGAACTCGCCGGCAAACGCTTTCGCGGGAGCGACGATGAACGGTGCCTCTTCGGAAAACAGCGACGCATCGGTCAGTTCGACGCGATGGAAGCCGGACGGAAGCTGCTCCGGCCAATCAATATTGCGGTCGGCGGTCGTGCCCTCCGCGATGGTTTTACCGGCCGAACTGATTTTCCATTGCAGCGGGAAACTTGCCGCCTCGGTCAGTATTGTGCGGCACGCCTCGCCGGCGCGCAGGACCACCGAGCTGTCGAGAAAGCGGTGCGCGGTTCGCACCGGCATGGCATCCAGAATGATCTTGAGGGCTTCGGCATCGGTGGTGTGCCATTCCCCCTGTCCGTCATGAAAACCGGTTTGAATTCCGAGTTCGGCAGCTTTGGTAAAAAGGTCCATACGGCACGCTGTTTGCATCGCAACAAACCGAGATCGCTGCGAAATTTGTTAATTTCAGGAAGAGGATAGCCGTTTTCAACGCGTCGATCTAAGCTCAGTTCCAGTTGGAACCAAACGCCTGTCACGGGGCTTTGTATATGATCGCACCGTCTCTTTTCCGCAACTCGAAACGGGACGACATCTCCATGTCGCTGGCAGCACTGTGAACAAAAATACCCAAATCGTTGAAAGCGTCGCCGCCGGCGCGTTTCATGTTGAAAATATCTACCCGATCATCGACGGCGGCCGTTTTCCGATCAAACGGATCGTCGGCGAGCCAATCGAGGTGTTCGCGGATCTCTACCGCGACGGCCACGAGATCATCGCGGCCGCCATTGTCTGGCGCCGCGAGCAGGGCCGCGACTGGAATCGGGTGCCGATGGCGCTGGTGGTCAACGACCGTTGGAGCGGCTCGTTCATCCCGGCGGCAATCGGCCGCTACGTCTATGCCGTGGAGGCATGGACCGACGAGTTCGCCACCTGGCGGCACGGCTTCGAATTGAAGCTGCACGCCGGACAGGATGTCACGCTGGATGCGCTGGAAGGCGCCGCCCTGATGACCAAGGCGCAGGCCGGTGGTCCGGATGCGTCGGCGCTGATCGTGCGGCATTGCGAAGCCTATCTGCAGAGCGGCGACACCGCGCCGCTGCTGGCGTCTGAACTGGCCGCGGCGATGGCCGAGGCGCAGACGCGGCCCGATCTGACGCGCTCTGCCCTGCTGCCGCTGATGATCGATCGCGAACGCGCCCGCAATGGCGCCTGGTACGAAATGGTGCCGCGCAGCCAGAGCACGGTGCCCGGGCAGCATGGCACCTTCCGCGACTGTATCGCGCGGCTGCCCGATGTCGCGGCGATGGGCTTTGACGTCGTCTATTTCACGCCGATCCACCCGATCGGCGTCAAGAACCGCAAGGGCAAGAACAATTCGCTGATGGCCGGCCCCGACGATGTCGGCAGCCCCTATGCGATTGGCGGCATTGAAGGCGGCCACGACGCGTTGCATCCGCAGCTCGGCACCATGGAAGATTTTCACGCCTTCATCGCGGCGTGCAAAGAATTAGACATGGAAGTCGCGATCGATGTCGCGGTGCAGTGCTCGCCCGACCATCCCTGGGTCACCGAACATCCGGACTGGTTCAAGCGCCGCCCCGACGGCAGCATGAAATATGCCGAGAATCCGCCGAAGAAGTATGAGGATATCCATAATCCCGACTTCACCTGCGATGACGCGGGATCGCTGTGGAACGCGCTGCGCGACGTGATCCTGTTCTGGGTCGACCAGGGCGTGAAGATTTTCCGGATCGACAATCCGCACACCAAGCCGCTGCGGTTCTGGGAGTGGATGATCCGCGAGGTGCAGCTCAAACATCCCGACGTGTTGTTCCTGGCCGAGGCTTTCACCAAGCCGAAGCTGATGAAGGGACTGGCGAAGCTCGGCTTTTCGCAGTCGTATACCTATTTCACCTGGCGCACGCAGAAGTGGGAAATCGAGCAATATCTCAACGAATTGTGCGGCTATCCGGAGCGCGATTTCTACCGGCCGAACTTTTTCGTCAATACGCCGGACATCCTGCCGTTTCACCTGCAATCGGGTGAAGCCTGGATGTTCAAGGCGCGGGTGGCGCTGGCGGCAGCGCTGTCCAGCACCTACGGCATCTACAGCGGCTTCGAGCTGCTTGAGCACGAGCCAATCCCGGGCAAGGAAGAATATCTGAACTCGGAAAAATACGAGATCAGGACCCGCGATTGGGACCAGCCGGGCAACATCAAGACCTATATCCGCGACCTCAACATGGCGCGCCGCGCCAACACGGCGCTGCAGCAGACCAGCAATCTGCGCTTCATGGCGGTCAACGACGTCAATGTCATCGGATTCGTCAAGGAATCGGTCGACCTGACCAATCTGGTGGCCGGTGCGATCTCGCTGTCCCGCGATCCGCACGAAGTATGGCTGCCGATCAACAGCCAGGTCATGGTGGACGGCCAGCGTCGCGATGTCGCGGCGGTCGAGAACATCGTCACCGGCGAACGCCACGCTGTCGAATGGGGCGGGCTCCGCGTCCGCATCGATCCGATGCGCGACCCTGCCATCTTCTTCCGCTGCCTCGCCTGAAAGCGCTCCCATGAACGTCATGCCGACCATCCACTCGACAGTCTCGCCGGGCGCCACCAATGATCATCTGTGGTACAAGGACGCGATCATCTACCAACTGCATGTCAAGGCGTTCGCCGACAGCAACAATGACGGTATCGGCGATTTTGCGGGACTGACCGAGAAGCTTGATTATCTGCAGGAGCTCGGCGTCACGGCGCTGTGGCTGATGCCATTCTACCCGTCGCCGGGTCGCGACGATGGCTATGACATCGCCGACTACGGCTCGATCCATCCCGACTTCGGGACCATGAAGGATTTCCGCCGCTTCATCAGCGAGGCGAAGCGGCGCGGCCTGCGCGTCATTACCGAGCTGGTGATCAACCACACCTCCGACCAGCACGACTGGTTCAAGCGCGCCCGCCGCAGCCCCGCCGGCTCCAGCGCCCGCGACTGGTATGTCTGGAGCGATACCGACAAGAAATATGACGGCACCCGGATCATCTTCACCGACACCGAGAAATCCAACTGGACCTGGGACCCCGAGGCCAAGGCCTATTACTGGCATCGCTTCTTTTCGCATCAGCCGGACCTGAATTTCGACAATCCCCGCGTGGTCAGCGCGGTGGTGCAGGTGATGAAGCGCTGGCTCGACGCCGGTGTCGACGGCTTCCGTCTCGACGCGATTCCCTATCTGGTGGAGCGCGACGGCACCAATAACGAGAACCTGCCGGAGACCCACTCGGTCATCAAGCACCTGCGCGCCGAACTCGACGCCTATGCGCCGGGCAAGCTGTTGCTCGCCGAGGCCAACCAGTGGCCCGAGGACGTGCAGCAATATTTCGGCGACAGCGACGAATGCCACATGGCGTATCTCTTTCCGCTGATGCCGCGCATGTACATGGCGATCGCCCAGGAAGACCGTTTCCCGATCACCGACATCATGCGCCAGACCCCGGATATTCCGCAGGACTGCCAGTGGGCCATGTTCCTGCGCAATCATGACGAGCTGACGCTGGAAATGGTCACCGACGTCGAGCGCGACTATCTGTGGTCGACCTACGCCAACGATCCCCGCGCCCGCATCAATGTCGGCATCCGCCGCCGTCTCGCGCCGCTGATGGACAATGACCGCCGCAAGATCGAGCTGATGAACTCGATGCTGATGTCGTTCCCCGGCACGCCGATCATCTATTATGGCGACGAGATCGGCATGGGTGACAACATCTATCTCGGCGACCGCAATGGCGTGCGCACGCCGATGCAGTGGACGCCGGACCGCAATGGCGGTTTCTCCCGCGCAGACCCCGCGCGGCTCTATGCCCCGACCATCATGGACCCGGTTTACGGCTATGAATCCGTCAATGTGGAAGCGCAGTCGCGCAGCCTGTCGTCACAGCTCTCGGCCACCAAGCGGCTGATGCAGGTGCGCAAATCGACGCTGGCATTCGGCCGCGGCACCATGCTGTTCATCCGCCCGAGCAACCGCTCGGTGCTGTGCTATGTCCGGCAGTATGGCGACGAGGTGATCCTCTGCGTCGCCAACCTGTCGCGCTCAGCGCAGGCCACCGAACTCGACCTGTCGCCGTGGAAGGACCGCATCCCGCTGGAGATGCTCGGCCGCACCAAGTTTCCGCCGATCGGTGACCTGCCCTACATGATCACGCTGGCACCGTATGGCTTCTACTGGTTCCTGCTCGACGAACGCGATCCCACCGAGCACGTGCTGCCAACCGCGGTCCCGGAATTCGAAACGCTGGTGGTGCCCCTCGGCTCGTCCTGGATGACGCTGGAGCGGACCCGCGGCGTGTTCGAGCGCGACGTGCTGCCCGCGCATCTGGCGCGCACGCGCTGGTACCCGGAGCGCTCGCCCAAGGCGATCGAGGCCAAGCTGACCTCGGCGATCCCGTTCTGCGACATTGGCGACAACCGGCCATGGCTGGCGTTCTTTGCCACCACCCAGCGCAATGTGACGACGCGCTACGTGCTGCCGATGCAGATCGAATGGGTGCGCTTCGACCGCGAGCGTTACAATCCCCGCGCCTTTGCCGCCGTCCGCCAGGGCGCGCGCGAAGGCACGCTGCTGGATGTCGCCACCGATCCGATCTTCATCGCGCTGCTGCTGCACAATCTGCGCAATTCGCTGACCGTCGAGGAAGAAGGCGCCCGGCTGGAATTCCGGCCGACCAGCAAATTATCCGAACAGCCGTTCAAGCAGCCGCAGAATATCCGCGCGGTGGAGACCGAGCAGTCCAACAGCACCGCGCTGGTCGATGGCGACTATGTCGTCAAAATCTACCGCAAGCTGCAGCCCGGCATCAATCCGGAGATCGAGGTCGGCCGCTTCCTGACCGAAATCGCCGGCTACGCCAATACGCCGGCGCTGCTTGGCAGCATCGAACTGGTCGAGGGCGAGCAGAAGAGCGCGATCGCCATCGTTCATGCCTTCGTGCAAAATCAGGGCGACGCCTGGACCGTCACCTCGGCCTATCTCGATCGCTTCGTCGACGAGCACAAGCTGCTCGCCAATGGTGCCGAGGTATCGCAGAGCGAGGAGCAGGTCCCCTATCTGCGCTACATGTCGCAGACCGGACGCCGCGTCGCGGAAATGCAGATGGCGCTGGCCAGCCGCGACGACATCGCGGACTTCAAGCCGGAGAAGACCACCGCTGACGATATCCGGCTGTGGATCAGCGAGATCGTCGCGCGTGCCGAGATCGTTTTTGAGGGCCTGCTAACGCGTCGCAACGCGGCGAAGGAATCCGACCGCGCCTTGATCGACCAGATGCTGACCATGCGCGCCGGGCTGCGTGACCGTCTCACCGAGCTGCTGCCGGAAAACATCGACGGGCTGAAGATCCGCCATCACGGCGACTTTCATCTTGGCCAGATGCTGGTGGTGGCCGACGACATCTTCATCATCGATTTCGAAGGCGAGCCACGCCGGCCGATCGACGAGCGTCGCCGCAAGGCGCCCGCCGCGCGCGACGTCGCCGGGTTGATCCGCTCGATCGACTATTCGGTGACGGCCGCGCTGGAACGCGCGGTCAAGGTCAATCCCGACGAGACCGGCCGTCTTGCCATGGCGCTGGAAGGCTGGCGGGAACGGGCGACTTCAGCCTTCGTTGACGCTTATCGAGATACCGTCACGGATGCCCGTCTGTGGCCCGGCGATGCCGCGGCCGCGGAGGGAATGTTGAACTTCTTCCTGCTGGAAAAGGCGTTTTACGAGATCGAATACGAACTCGCGCATCGACCCGACTGGCTGCGGGTCCCGCTGGCCGGGACACTTCGAATTCTGTCTCAGTACCCGGAGGTCTCATGACCAAGTTAACCGCGGAAGCTTACGCCATCGTCGAAGGCCGCCACGCCGACCCGTTCCACTATCTCGGCCGCCATCAGGAGGATGATCAGACCGTGGTCCGCGCCTTCCTGCCGGAAGCCTCGGCAGTCGATGTGGTTGACGAGCATGGCGCCACCGCGGCGCTGGAGCGCGTCCACGATGCCGGCCTGTTCGTTGGAAATATGCCGAACGGTGCAGTGAACTACCAGTTGCGCGCGCGCTATGGCGACAACGTCGTCGATCTCGATGACCCCTATCGCTTCCCCACCATCTTGAGCGATTTCGACCTCTATCTGCTCGGCGAAGGCACCCATCAACGGCTGTATGACAAGCTCGGCGCCCATCCGATGAAGCTCGAAGGCGTCGATGGCGTCGGCTTCGTCGTGTTCGCCCCCAATGCGCAGCGCGTCAGCGTTGTCGGTGATTTCAATTTCTGGGATCCGCGCCGGCATCCGATGCGGGTCCGCGGCGTTGGCTACTGGGAACTGTTCGTGCCCCGCGCCACCGCTGGCGACCATTACAAGTTCAACGTCGTCGGTCCGCAGGGCCAGCAACTGGCGCTGAAGTCCGATCCGATGGCGTTCGCGGCGGAGCTTCGCCCCAGCACCGCCTCGATCGTGATCGACGAGACAAAATTGCCGCACCCGCGCTCTGCGCCCGCCGACATCAACGCGTTGAACAGACCGATGTCGGTCTATGAGGTGCATCTCGGCTCCTGGCGCCGCAAGAACGACAATGAGTGGCTGAGCTACCGCGAACTGGCGGAAACGCTGCCGCGCTATGTGCGCGACCTCGGCTTCACCCATGTCGAATTCCTGCCCATCAACGAGCATCCGTTCGATGGCTCATGGGGCTATCAACCGACCGGCATGTATGCCCCGACCAGTCGCTTCGGCACGCCGGAAGATTTCTGCGCGCTGGTGGAAGCCTGCCACGTCGAGGGTCTCGGTGTGCTGCTGGACTGGGTGCCCGGGCATTTCCCGGACGACGCCCATGGTCTCGGCATGTTCGACGGCACCGCGCTCTATGAGCACGCCAACCCGCTGCAGGGTCGGCATATGGACTGGGGCACGCTGATCTACAATTACGGTCGCACCGAAGTGGTGAACTTCCTGGTCTCCAACGCGCTGTTCTGGCTGGAGCGCTACAATGTCGACGGATTGCGCGTCGACGCCGTGGCCTCGATGCTGTATCTTGACTACAGCCGCGATGCTGGTGCCTGGATTCCGAACAAGTATGGCGGCCGCGAAAATCTCGAGGCCATCGCTTTCCTGCGCCGCTTCAACACCGAGCTGTTCGCCAAATTTCCCAATGCCACCACGGCGGCGGAAGAATCCACCGCCTGGCCGCAGGTGTCACGGCCGGTCGATTTCGGCGGCCTCGGCTTCGGCTACAAGTGGAATATGGGCTGGATGCACGACACGCTGAACTACATCAGCCAGGATCCGATCTACCGCCAATATCACCACGGCTCGATCCTGTCCGGGCTGCAATATGCATTTACCGAAAACTTCGTGCTGCCGCTGTCGCATGACGAAGTGGTGCACGGCAAGAAATCGCTGATCGGCCGCATGCCGGGCGACGAATGGCAGCGCTTCGCCAATCTGCGTGCCTATTACGTCTTCATGTT
>JACMOT010000261.1 GCA_014377915.1 Tardiphaga sp. | reverse complement strand
TGGCCTTCGGCCTCAAGGTACGCGGCCGACCGCGCGGCGAGATCGCCGTCGCGGTACGGCGCGCGTTGGCGCTGGTGCATCTCGACCATCTGATGGAGCGACCGATCGCGGCGCTGTCGGGCGGCCAGCAGCAGCGCGTGGTTCTGGAACACGTCCCCGACATTGCGCCGGTGCGGCGGCGTGCGGGTGACGTCGCGGCCGGCGACCTCGACGCCGCCGCCATCGGGCGTCGTCAGTCCGGCGACGATGCGCAGCAACGTGGTCTTGCCGCAGCCGGAGGGGCCGAGCAGGGTCACCAGCTCGCCGCGCCCGACCGCGAGATCAATGCGGTCGAGCACCGTGGCGGCGCCAAACCGTTTCGAGACCTGGGTGATGACGAGATGCGGCGCCGTGCTGTCGTGGCTCACGACATCTCCTTGATCCAGCGATCGATCCAGCCGGCGCGCTCTTTGGCAAAGAAGGCCCAGTCCGGCGTAAACAGCGATGCGCTGTCCGGGAAACCGGCCGGCGTCGTAGCCGCGGGATTGGTCGGCGCAATGAACGCCTTGGTGGCCAGTAGCGTCTGCACCTCCGGCGACAGCATCGTATCGATCACGGCATCGGCTAGGTCGGGGGCCGGCGCGCTGGTGACCTTGGCGATGCCCGACGGCATCGAGAAGCCGGCCCCGGCCGGCACCACGAGATCGACCGGCGAGCCGTCGGCCTTGCGGATCAAGGTGTAGGCGGAGAACTGGCCGCCGATCATCCAGGCCTCGCCCTGTTCCAGCAGGTTGATGGCCTGCGGCGCGTTGGTATAGACGTTGAGCAGATTGGGTTTCAGGCTCTTCAGCTTGCGGAAGGCTGCATCGATCTCGTATTGCGCTTCAGCGAACGGCTTGCCGGTCTCGATATGGGCGGCGGCGAGCAGCGTCCACAATCCCTCGGTGTTCTGCAGCGAAGGCACGATGATCTTCTGCGCATATTTCGGCTCCCACAGTTCGGTCCAGCTGGTCGGCGGCACCGGCATGCGCTTGGTGGAATAGGCGATGCCGGCCCACGGCTTCTGGTAATTCGCCCACATGCCATTTTGCTGGACCGCGCCGGCGATCAGTTTGCCGAGGTTCGGCACCGCGGTCAGGCTCATCGGCGTGATCAGGCCGTCGGCCGCCGCGGGCAGCATCACCGGGTCGTCCATGATCACCACCGACATTTTCGGGCTGCCCCGGTCGGCCTGCATCTTCTGAAAATTCGTCAGCGAGTTGGTGCCCTCATAGAGGATTTTTATATCGAGCTTCTTCTCGATCAGCGGAAACAGGTCGGCGTTGAAGTACTTCGCGGCGCCGGCCGGGCCGCCGATCACGATCTCCCGGGTCGCCGCGCGCACCAGCGCCGGCATGGCAAGCCCGCCGGCCAGCACGCCGGCGCCGAGCTTCAGGGTGGTTCGCCGGGAGATGAGACGGGGGTGGGTCATGGGATCCTCGCGCTAGGTCGGGGGACGACGTTGCAAGAGTACTTCGCAAGGATTGTGCCAAATGTGCACATTTTGGGAATAGTCGAATGCTGTCGTATGTTTACTCAGCTTTTCGCGACTCGATCGCGGTCGCAGACCTGATAAAATGTGCACAATTTATAAATGGATTGTGCACATTTTCTGGACGACAGAGGAGGGGTTTTGATCAAGCGAGCGGCCAAGGTCGATCCAGGAACCGACGAGGCGATCCATCGGGCGATTGGTCGCGCCATCATGGAGGGACGACTCAAGGCAGGCACAAAACTAGCCGAGCACAAGCTCGCGGAAAGTTTTGGCGTGTCGCGCGAGCGCATCCGCAAGGTATTGCACCGACTTGCGGCCGAACGCCGTATCGAGATCATTCCCAACCGCGGCGCCCGCGTGCCGCAGCCCTCACTCGATGAGATCAGGGCGGTCTACGAGGCGCACCGCGTGCTCGAAGCCGGCGTGCTGGTGCAACTGGTTGGTCTTCTCGACGAGAGCATCCTGACGCGGCTCGATGCGCATCTGGCCGAGGAGCGGGCGGCGGCCGTCACTGGCGATCGCGCGGCCTCGGTACGGCTGTCCGGCGCCTTCCACATTCATCTGGTCGACGCGCTCGGCAACGCTGAACTGTCACGGTTTCTGCGCGATCTGCTCAGCCGTTCCTCGGTGATGGTGTCGGTCTATGAGCCGGCCAGCCAGTCGCTGTGCGCCGTCGATGAGCATGGTGCGATCGTCGAGGCGCTGCGTGCCCGCGACGTCGCCCGCGCAATCGATCTGTCGCGGCAGCACTTCCTGCATGTGGAGCAACGCCTGCGCTTCGAGCCGACCATCGAACCGGCACCCGACATCGGCGCCATCTTTCAAAAGATCGCCGCGAAGCCCAAATCGGCGGCCGGCGTCCGCAATCTCAGGCCGGCGCAGCGGGGCGACTGACGGGCTCGCGGCCACTTCCGCGCCTGCTGGCAGATGGCCAGTACCAGCGCGTGACCGAGACCTGTGAGCCGCGCCTGGTTCGGAAGCACCGGAAGTGAGACGCTGGGCGGCTTCGATCCGCTTTCATGATCTGCAAATCACGCGGCCAGGCGGGCCGAAATAAATGAACTGACGAGGCGGTCGGCTTCGTCCGACAACTGGAATTTGACCAGCGTGGCGGTTCCGCGCGTGAGTCCCACTGCGCCCGCCAGCACCGTCGGGATGCCATCGATCACCAGCGTCATAGACGTACCGATGGGGGCATCCGGGAGCCCATCTTCAATGATGGCACCGCCGAGCGAGAGATCGCGAATGATGACCCTGAGGGACTGCCCTCGATCGTGAGAGAAGCCGGGCAGTGCACATCCACCCGGGTCGAGCTGCGGCGATCGACCTCGGTCGTCGAGGTGCGGATCACGCGTACCAGCGTGGCGCGAAGATCAGCGACCTTGCCGGCGATTTCCGCCGAGCCGTCGCGGATGACCAATGCACGCCGGCCGGTTTCGATTGCCTCGTTGGACACCGAAACGATTTGCGCCGCGACCTCGCGGGCGGCGTCGGAGGTTTCCTCGACACTGCGCGAGATCTCGACGGTGAAGGCGCTCTGTTCCCGGATTGCCGCGGCGACAGAAGAAGACACCGCCTCGACCTTGCGAATGACTTCACCGATGCCGACGATCGAATCGACCGAGGCCCGAGCGGCATCCTGGATTTCGTTGATCTGCTGGGCAATCTCGCCGGTTGCCTTGGCGGTCTGCTCGGCCAGCGACTTGACCTCGGCGGCCACCACCGCGAAGCCACGGCCGGACTCGCCAGCCCGGGCGGCTTCGATCGTCGCATTGAGGGCCAGAAGATTGGTCTGACCAGCGATTTCAGTGATCAGATTGGTGACGGCGCCAATCTTGCCGGCGGCTTCGGACAGCTTTGCCATGGTCGCCTGAGCTTCACCCGATGCCGTGACGGCTTCAAGGGCCAGCGTTCGCGATGAATCGATCTGCACGGAGATCTCGCTGATCGAGGCGGTCAGTTGCGACGAGGCCTTGGCGACGGTCTCGGCGTTGGTAAGCGCTTCTTCCGCTGCCGCGGCGACGTTGCTGCTGTTCTTTCCCAGCAGCAACGCGCTGTCGGTCATCTGCGCCGCATTGCTTGCCATGTGATCGGTTCCAGCCGCGACTTCGCCGACCGCGATATTGGCCTCGCGCTCAACGGCGTCCGCCATTTCCTGCATCGCTTTGCCCTGCGCCTGTTCGGCGATCCGCCGCGCTCCTCTCTCCTGGATGGCGTCATTGCGCGCCTGCTCGACCGCCTTGATCCTGATGGCCTCCGCGGCCTGCGCGATCTCTCCGACATCGTCACCGCGGTAAAGACCGGGAAGCACAACCTGCAGATCACCGCTGGCGAGCCTGTGCATCGCGCCCGTCAATTGCCGCAAGACACGGGTGACCGGGCGGGTCGCCACATAGCTGATAGCCATTGCCAGCAGAACCGCCGCCAGCGTCGAATAGACGAGGATAGAAAGCGTGGCGTGTGCCGGCTCCATGAAATCGGACTTTTCGATACCGACATGCAGAACGCCAAGTACATTGCCGCTCGAATCAACGATCGGATCGTAGGCCGTCATCACCGGCGTGCGAGGGCTCTCGATCTCGCCGCGAAACCTTGTCTTGCGATCAAACACCGCGTCATAGGCCGCGCCCCGCGCCAGCCGCGTCCCGACAGCCCGCGTGCCATCGGGCTGCCGCACATTTGTCGCGATGGCCAGGTCGCCGAGAAAAACCGTGCTGGTGCCTCCGACCAGGCTTTTGATCTTGTCGACCGTCGCCAGGTCATCGTTCAGGACGTGCCCGTCCGCCAGCAGCTTGCCATCGACGCTTGTGAAAGTCCGGCCATTGGCCCGGAGCGCATCCCACGCCACCCGCATGTTGGTGTCCACCCGCTCCATCGCGGCGGTGGTCGCGCCGGCCTGTAAGACACGCCAGGCCATGCTGGTCAGGCTCGCGCCCGACAGCAGAACGCCGAACGCCGACAGGATCATGATCCGGAAAGCCAGCCGCGGGTTTTTTCGCCGGCGAGGCTGCACGGCCGCCGCGATGATGGGCGCTTGCATTGAAATTCCGATCTTCAGCCGATCACGTCCCAAACGTCCGGATCGTAACAAATCATTAAAAAATAAAGTTGCCGTACCCGCACGGCCGATAAACGAGGACAATTGCATCCTCCATGTTTCGTTAGGGTTAATAACAGTCGTGAAAAAATACGGGCCGAGCCCGGATGACGATGACCGGCATCCCGGCTCAGCGACGGCGTGATTGGCGGCGTCGCCAATAGGCTGTCATCCGCCCGTCATCCACGCTACGCATGAAGCATCATGCGCTTCCTCGCCACCTTTCACTCTTATGATTTCCTCGACACGCTGCTCAGCCTGGTGACCGCCTTTGTGCTCGGCACGCTGATCGGTGCCGAGCGGCAGTACCGGCAACGCACCGCCGGACTGCGCACCAATGTGCTGGTCGCGGTGGGCGCCGCCGCCTTTGTCGATCTCGCGATGCAACTGGCGGGCGCCGACGGCGCGGTGCGGGTGATCGCCTATGTGGTGTCCGGGATCGGTTTCCTCGGGGCCGGCGTCATCATGAAGGAAGGCACCAATGTCCGCGGTCTCAACACGGCCGCGACGCTGTGGGGATCGGCCGCGGTTGGCTCCTGTGCCGGGGCGGACATGATCGCGCAGGCGATCGCGCTGACGGCGTTCGTGCTGGCCGGCAACACGCTGTTGCGACCGCTGGTCAATGCCATCAACCGGGCACCGCTCGATGAAAAATCGTCGGAGGCGACCTATTATTTCAAGCTGACCGTCGCCGATCAGGCGCTGGCCGACATGCGCGATCACCTGGTCGAGCGGCTCGAGGCGGCGCACTACCCGGTCGCCAACATCGCCGTGGTCGATCACGATGACGATCCGCCGGAAATCGTGGCCACGCTGGTGAGCACGGCGATCGATCCCGGCGAACTCGACATCGTCGTCGCCGACCTGCAACGCACCGCCGGTGTGATTCATGCGACCTGGCAGGTCAGCACCAAGGATTGAAGCCGATGCGCGCCGACCCTGCGCGACGTTGTGGCGTGGGAACCTTGGGGGCGACGATCCGTTGAACACCCACATAACACAGGGTGAATCTCATGACCTCGATCGCGAACAGGCGCGCCTATCGCACAGAGATGCTGCTGGCCAGCGCGATGATTGTTGCCGGTCTGACGATGTCGGCCGCCGCGCTGGCGCAACTGGCGCCGCGCCACGCCCAGATGTCCCAGGCGACCCCGCCGCTGCGGTCGACGCCGGGCGCAGCGAGCAAGCCCGCGGCGCCCGAGGATTCTCCTACGACAGGCGCCCGCCCCAGCGAAATCGCGCCGCAGCCGGCGCGTCCCGACGCCGATGCCCAGAAGGCCGGTGCGGCACCGGTGCTGCCGCCGGCGCCCGCGGAAAAGATGGCCCCGGCAATTCCGGCCAAATAGGTAACGCGGCGTTAGCCGACGTCGTCCGGATCGACCACCGCCAGCGTGATCCAATGCGCCATCAGCGCCGGCGTCACACTGCCTTCGATCTCGATCGCCACGTTCCAGGACGACTGCACCGAGACCCGGCGCGCGGTCAGGCCGACGAGCTGGAATTTGCCGCGCACGCGCATGCCGGATTTCACGGCGCTCATGAAGCGCACCTTGTCGAAACCGTAGTTCATTCCCATTCGCGTGCCATGGACGCCAGGCAGCGCATCAAAGGCCAGCGTCGAGAGCAGTGACAGCGTCAGGAAGCCATGCGCGATGGTGCCGCCGAACGGCGTTTCGGTTCTGGCCCGCTCCGGGTCGACATGGATGAACTGGTGGTCATGGGTCGCGTCGGCAAAGGTGTCGATCATCGGCTGGTCGACCATCACCCAGTCCGAAAACAATTCCTTGCCGTTCAGCAGGCTGCGGTAATCGTCCAGCGGGATCAGCTTGCGGCGGATCGCCTCGGCCTCCGCGGCCCGTTTCGCGTCTGACACTTCAATCTCCTTGTGAACCGGCCTGTCCGGACGCCGCTTCTAGCAAACCTTGATCGGGATTGCGCCGTTGCTCTGGAGCCAAGCAATGGCGTTTCGCGTCATTCCGGGGCGCGTGCCGCGTCAGCTGCGAGCGAACCCCAGCCACTCCGGTCGGAGTGGCCGGGAATCCCGAGATGGGTTGAACCGATAGAAGGCTGAACAGGTCAAGGTTCCGGGCTCGCGATCGGCTGGTGCCGACCACGCCCCGGAACGATCGTCTTAAAACTGGCGAACCAGCACGTTCTTGAACTGCCAGGGATCGGAGGTGTCGATATCTTCCGGGAACAGGCCCGGGCGATCCGTCAGCGGGGTCCAGTCGGTGTAGTAGCCCTTCACGGGGCCGAGATAGGGGCCCTGGATCTCGAGCAGGCGATGGAAATCCATCTCGTCGGCCTCGACAATGCCCTCGGTCGGGTGCTCCAGCGCCCACACCATGCCGCCGAGCACGGCGGAGGTCACCTGCAGACCGGTGGCGTTCTGATAGGGCGCCAGTGCCCGCGTTTCCTCAATGGAGAGCTGCGAGCCGAACCAATAGGCATTCTTGCCGTGGCCGTAGAGTAGTACGCCGAGCTCGTCGATGCCGTCGACGATTTCGTTTTCGTCGAGGATGTGGTGCTTGACCTGCATCTTGGCGGCGCGGCCGAACATTTCATGCAGTGACAGCACGGCGTCGTCGGCGGGATGATAGGCATAGTGGCAGGTCGGCCGGTACACCGCCGTGCCCGAGGCATCCCGTACCGTGAAATAGTCGGCGATCGAGATCGATTCATTATGCGTGACAAGGAAGCCGTATTGCGGGCCGGGGGTCGGGCACCAGGAGCGGACACGGGTGTTGGCGCCGGGCTGCATCAGATAGATCGCCGCGCCACATCCGGTGTCGTGGGTATGCGCATTCTCGGGCATCCACTTTTCATGGGTGCCCCAGCCGAGTTCGGACGGCTGTACGCCTTCGGACAGGAAGCCCTCGACCGACCAGGTGTTGACGAAAACGTCGCGCTCTTTCGGGGTCTTGGCACGCTGCGTGTCACGCTCGGCGATATGGATGCCCTTGACGCCGGTCTGCCGCATCAGGTCCGCCCATTCGGCCTTGGTCTTCGGCTCATGGGCGTTGAGCTGCAGATCCGCGGCAAGATTCATAAGCGCCTGCTTGACGAAGAACGAGACCATGCCGGGATTGGCGCCACAACAGGACACCGCCGTCGTCGAGCCGGTCGGCCGCGCCTTCTTGGCGGCGAGCGTCGCCTCGCGCAGGGCGTAGTTGGAGCGCGCGGCAGCACCCTTCGAGGCATCGAAATAGAAGCCGAGCCAGGGCTCGTTGACGGTGTCGATGTACAGCGCGCCGAGCTCGTTGCAGAGCTCCATGATGTCGGCCGAGCCGGTATCAACCGACAGGTTGACGCAAAAACCCTGGCCGCCGCCCTCGGTGAGCAATGGCGTCAGCAGCTCGCGATAGTTCTCCTTGGTCACCCCCTGCTGGATGAAGCGCACATTATGCTGCTCGCAATGCGCCTTGCGGCCTTCGTCCTTGGGGTCGAGCACGGTGATGCGTGATCTGTCGTAGTCGAGATGCCGCTCGATCAGCGGCAGCGTGCCCTTGCCGATCGAGCCGAAGCCGACCATCACGATGGGACCGGAGATTTTTGCGTAAATTGTCGGGGCGGGCGTGGTCATCAAGAGAACTCCGGGGTGTCATCCGGGATACGCCGTCTTCGGCGCAAAACCGGAATCTTGCTATGTCGGGATTCCGGGTTCGCATCGCCGCGCGATGCGCCCCGGAACGACAGTGTGTGGGTTTACGTGCGACGTTTCGCCGTTACGTCAATTTCGATTTTCATTTCGGTCTTTTGCAGTCCGGCGACCACCAGCAGCGTCGAGGCCGGTCTGATCTCGGCGAACACGTCGCCGCAGATCGCCAGCACGGCATCGGCGTTGCCGGCGTCGGTGATGTAGTAGTTGGCGCGAACGACGTCGGCCATGGCGAAACCGCCTTCCCGCAGCGCGGCTTCAATGGTTTTGAAGATGTTCCGTGTCTGCAGCGTGACATCATCGGGCATGATCATGGTGGTGTAATCGTAGCCGGTGGTGCCGGCGACGAAGGCGAAATCGCCATCGATGACCGCGCGGCTGAAGCCGGCGGTTTTCTCGAACGGTGATCCGGTGGAGATCAGGCGGCGGGTCATTGCGGGCCCCTCGGAATGAAACATGCCCCGCAATGCCGTCTATTCGACTTCAAATCAAGCCGCGCGTGCGATCGGCGCGTCAATACCGGCAGCCGGGTCGGCCGCGGCCACGCGGCTCGGCACGATCGGTCCAAAGGCGCCCTGGAGCGCACCGGGTCGCAGTTCAAGACCGAGCAGGCGATGGCGCTCGAACGGGCCGGGCAGCGCCAGGTGCTCGACCTTCTCGGTCGTAAAGCCGAAACGGCTGTAATAGGGCGCGTCGCCGAGCAGGATGATGGCGCCGTGGCGCAGCGTTTTCGCGGTCGCGATGGCATGCGCCATCAGCGCGGCGCCGATCCCCAATGCGCGCACGGAAGCATCGACCGCGAGCGGGCCGAGCACCAGCGCCTGACGGCCGCCGGCATCGACATCCCACAGCCTGATAGTGCCGACCAGGCGGCCCTGGTGGAAGGCGGAGAAGGCGAGGCCCTGCGCCGGCGTCTGGCCATCGCGCAGCCGCTGGCAGGTGCGGGCGTTGCGGTTGCTGCCGAAGCAGGCGTCGAGCAGCGCTTCGCGCGCGGCGACGTCGGTGCTGCGCTCGTCGTGAATCGCGAACGGACGGGCTATCATGGGCGCGGCAGCATCGCTGTTTGTGGCGGTTTGGTGCAGATCGGTCATGGCTTGTCTGTCCCCACTCCGCTCGTGGCGGAGTGTTGTCATCCGGAATGGAAGGTGACGGGATGAGAGCCGGAAAGCCGGCTCTCCACTTGCTTTTTCCTAGCCCCGCGAAAGCGCGGGGAGGGGTCAGAAACTCAGATGTGAAACGTGCGCAGCGGTGGGAAGCCGTTGAACGCCACCGCTGAATAGGTCGACGTGTACGCGCCGGTGCCTTCGATCAGCAGCTTGTCGCCGATCTCGAGCGTCACCGGCAACGGGTACGGCATCTTTTCGTACATCACATCGGCGGAATCGCAGGTCGGGCCGGCGAGTACGCAGGGTGTCATCTCGGCGCCGTCATGCGGCGTCTTGATGGCGTAGCGGATCGACTCGTCCATGGTCTCGGCAAGACCGCCGAACTTGCCGATGTCGAGATACACCCAGCGCACCTCGTCCTCGTCGCTCTTCTTGGAGATCAGAACGACTTCGGTCTCGATGATGCCGGCATTGCCGACCATGCCGCGGCCCGGCTCGATGATGGTCTCCGGAATCGCGTTGCCGAAGTGCTTGCGCAGCGCACGGAAGATCGAGCGGCCATACTGCACGACCGCCGGGACTTCCTTGAGGTACTTGGTCGGGAAGCCGCCGCCCATGTTGACCATCGAGAGGTTGATGCCGCGCTCGGCGCAGTCGCGGAACACCGACGATGCCATCGCCAGCGCACGATCCCACGCCTTCACCTTGCGCTGCTGCGAGCCGACATGGAACGAGATGCCATAGGGCTCGAGGCCGAGACGCTTGGCGAGTTCGAGCACGTCGACCGCCATCTCCGGATCGCAGCCAAACTTGCGCGACAGCGGCCACTCGGCGCCGGCGCAGTCGTAGAGGATGCGGCAGAACACGCGGGCGCCGGGGGCGGCGCGGGCGATCTTCTCGACCTCGGGCGCGCAGTCGACCGAAAACAGGGCGATGCCGGGCGCATGCGCGCGCGCGATGTCGCGCTCCTTCTTGATGGTGTTGCCGAACGAGATGCGGTCGGGCGTGGCACCGGCGTCGAGCGCCATCTGGATCTCCTGCACCGACGCGCAGTCGAAGCAGGAGCCCATCGAGGCCAGCAGCGACAGTACTTCCGGCGCGGGATTGGCTTTCACCGCGTAGAACACGCGGGAATCCGGCAACGCTTTGGCGAAGGTCTGGAAGTTGTCGCGCACGACGTCGAGGTCGACCACGAGGCAGGGCTCGATATCGTTGCCCTCGCTGCGGCGGGCGCGGAGAAAATCCTGAATACGTTGAGTCATAGCACTCTCCCAAACGGCCCAGCGACGGGTCACGTCCAAAAAATGATGCGGTTCAGCGCTCCCGGACCCAGACGCGCGTTGGAAGCGCGGCAAAGCCAAAAGTTCAGACCGTAAGTGCTGCCTTGGATTGGTTGGGAGTGACCCGACCGCACACCTGGCAATGAAGGACAAGCCTCTTCGGTATTCGCGCGGGCTGTTGGAAAGCCAGCAGAGACCAAAAAAGCCCGATCCGTCGTTGCTTTAAGTCGCGTCCCCCGTTGAGAACGAGGTGCGCCGGTTCGCCTCCGGCTGCCAGTCACGGTTGCAAGGATCAAAGTCACCTTCAACGGCATCCCTGG
>JACMOT010000260.1 GCA_014377915.1 Tardiphaga sp. | reverse complement strand
GAATATCGTTCAAGGCGGCGCCGGGGCGGTTCAACCGGTCGAGTTTCGAGAGTCTGTCGCGATCATCCGCGCAGCCCATCGCCCGTTGGACGGAGTGGCTTGGGACTATGCAGACCTGGTCTGCCAGGACATGTCTAGCCTTCGCATGGTCCGTGCAACCGGCCAAGGAATTCGGGGAACCGGCGCCAACTTCGACCGATCAAATCTTCCCTCGGCCTGGTTCAAGCGTGGTGAACTCAATGCCTCTAGATTTCAATTCGCCCGCATGGACGATATCAACCTCGAAGAGGCAAACATGGAGGGGTCGAATCTCTATGGTGCCGAGGCGCGGAATTCCAATTTGGTCGGTGCCACGCTAGACGCGGCCAATTTGGCCCATGGGGACTTCAGCGGCGCCGATTTCTACAATGCGCATTTCATGTTGGCCGATCTACGAGGAACGGACTTCCACGGCGCCAATTTCGCGAATGCTGTCCTCCAGGACGCCGATATCTCTGGAGCGAACTTCAAGGGCGCAAGAAACATAACGCAGGCAATGCTGGACAGCGCCTGTCGAAGCTCGTCCCATGGTGCGGTTGTCGACTCGCCGCTGACGTCACCCTCACGAAAATGCTTCGCCGATGCCAAGAAGGAGCAGGAGCGCATGGTGAGGCGGCTGACGCTAATGTTTGCAGCCCAGGCCGTCGTGATCCAGGGCTACTGCAAGGACGGCATTCGCGTCCTGCGTCAGCCCGACTCGAACCTGCATCCAGATGACAACACCCGGATATACCTGGACCCCGCGATGCTGGAGGGCCCCTTGCCGGCCCGGGAGAGCTATGAATGAGTCGGTCGGCGAAAATGATTTCTGTCTGTGCAGCTTGTGGAAGCCCGCACTGTGGGCGCACTTTTAGTGTTGACAGCCCTGGGGCGGTCTTTGATGTTCAGGCGTCGCCATTGCCGTGGGCACGGCCTGCCAAGCATTCAGGCAGACTGCCGATAGACGACGCACGGGCGTTATCCGGGTTTGCCGGCTCCGTCCGCAAAAGCCGATATTCGATGCATCCAAAATTCAGCTTTCGATGAACAAAGTGACCAGGAATTCAGGTTGTCAGAGACAACGCAGTTCGGGGTCGCGCGAGCAAGCATCGGCTAAGCTGTTGTTTCAAATGAAATCCGAGTTCAGTCTTGAATGAGAACCGACAGCTTGGAAGCTGTTTCGCCAGCCAGCCAGCCAGCCAGCCAGCCACCCGCGCCACGCGGCGCCCTCGCATCCAAATCACTGATCAGACGAGTGGCTGGCGGTGCCCCCCTTGATGGCCATGAAGATGCGACGCTTTTCCCGCCATGCGCGCAGCTCCGCGTTGTCCTCCTTGAGTTGCTGTCTTGCCTCGTCCGTGAAGGGAACCCCGATACCCGGCTTCTGGGGCGCTTGGGCCAGACGGGGCAGCAGATCACCCAGCGCCATCACTTCCGCCTCCTTGCGAGTGACGTATTCGTCCACCAGATCGGGTCGCTGGGCGAGCTTCATGAAGCCGCCGTTCCCGATGAAGTTCGTCATGTCATCGAGATTGCTTGGCGAGCCATTCTGGGAACGATAGAACGCTTCGTCGAGGTAGGCGTAGACCTGGTAGGCCTTCTTGCGAGAGACCAGCAGGCGCTTGCGGATCAGGATCGTGTAGATCATGAGCACGCCGGTGCGATGGTTTCCGTCATTGAAGTACTGTCGGGTCACGACGGAATGCGCGGCTTGGCAGACATTCACGATGTGCGCCTGGATCTCTCCGCCCTGAAAAAAGGCCGTCAGATTCTGCTGGCCATGTCGACTGCCGCTGAATGCGCCGCCGCCGGTGATGACGCGATTGCAGTTGACGACATCCTGGTATCCGAAGGTCATGCGTTGGCTCCTGTCCTGCACGAGGAAGTCAGCGGCGTACTGGGTGAGACCGCTTCATGTTCGAGTATCGATGCATCGCCGATCGGCAGGCATCCCCTCGATTGGCGATCGGTGCGCGCAGGCAGTCGCTGTCCCCCACTGCCAGGATGGTCGCTGTGGCGTGCCGGCCACCACCTCCTCTGATGGGGAATGTCAGCCGAAACGATCACCCGTTGAACGCATTGCATCGCGCGCCGTCACCGACGCCCATCAAGGTGCGCCCTGACCGGATTTTCGTCGGTGGACATCGTTGTCGGGCCGTCGATCGGAGCCGTCGTTCTGATACAGGGTGAGGTATTCGTCCGTTCGTTGATCGGCTGCGATGGCATGAAACGCATCTCGTTGCAGGCTCGATGTCGACCGCGAGCGATCTCCGGGGTGCGGCAACCCGTGGATCGATATTTGGGATCGGGTTTGCGATACCTTGCTGGGTATACGTCCGCGGCGCAGCATGCACGCCGTACCGGGAGTGCTTTCCCATCACGGTCGACACGAAGGTCGGCTTCGAAGGGCGCGTTCTCCTCCAGTACATCCCTGTCACATCCAAATCAAGGAGTCCGTATGAATACCAAGCAACGTTCCGTCGAAGCCGATGCCCTGATCGCCCAATGGCGCGCCGACGCTGGCGAGTCCAACCCGGCCGGCCCGCTGTTTTCCGGCGGCGAATATGCCGAGGCCGACATCGTCGGCGACATCGTCAACATGACGAACCAGTGCGGCACCGGCTGCAGCGCTTCGCGCAAGCAGTACTGCTGCTAAGAAGTCATGACCGCACCTGTCATGGGTGCCGGTGACTTCGAAGCATCGCTGGGCTGTCTGTTCGCGTCCGATCTGGACCGGCTGGCGGCCCGGCTTTCCTCGATTTCCGGCCTGGAAGAATCCGAGCGCACGACCATCGCGCTGGAGACGCGCGCCAACATCGTCGCCACGTTGCATGGCAAGCTCGCACGCCTGTTGCTGCTGGAGCTCAACGCCGCACGCCTGCGTGGGCAGTTGACGGGCGAGACCAGCGAACAGCGCTGGTCCGAATTTCTCTCGCTGTCGTCGAGTCCCGATTTCTGGGACGGCATCGCACCCGAATACCCCGAGATGCGTGGCCGCGTGGCCCGCATCGTGGCGCACCGTTGCGCCACCAGCCTGCGTTTCGCGCAGCGCTTCGCCGCTGATCGCCTGGTGCTGGACGACTTCGCAGGCGCGCCGCTCGGCGTGCTCGAGTCGGT
>JACMOT010000259.1 GCA_014377915.1 Tardiphaga sp. | reverse complement strand
GCCCGCCTGCTGCAGGTGGCGCAGGCGATGCGGCCCGGCTGGAGCGCCGCCGAGATCTTCCCCTCCTGCAAGATCGACCCGTGGTTTCTCTCGGAGATGCGCGGCATCGTCGAGATGGAAGCCAAGGTCAAGAAAGACGGTCTGCCGGGCAACGCGTTCGGCATGCGCACGCTGAAGGCGATGGGCTTCTCCGACGCCCGGCTGTCGGTGCTCGCCAACACCACCGAGGAAGAGGTCAAGACGCTGCGGCGCTCGCTGAACGTGCGTCCGGTGTTCAAGCGCATCGATACCTGCGCCGCCGAATTCGCCTCGCCGACGCCCTACATGTACTCGACCTATGAATCGTCTTTCGCCGGCGCCTTCGCCGACGAGAGCGCGCCGACCGACGCCAAGAAGGTCATCATCCTCGGCGGCGGTCCGAACCGCATCGGCCAGGGCATCGAGTTCGACTATTGCTGCTGTCACGCCTGCTTCGCGCTGCATGACGCCGGCTATGAAACCATCATGATCAACTGCAATCCGGAAACCGTGTCGACCGACTACGACACCGCGGATCGGCTGTACTTCGAACCCCTCACCGCCGAGGACGTGCTCGAGATCATCGACACCGAAAAGCAGAACGGCACGCTGCACGGCGTGATCGTGCAGTTCGGCGGCCAGACCCCGCTGAAGCTGGCGCATGCGCTGGAAGACGCCGGCGTGCCGATCCTCGGCACCTCACCCGACGCCATCGACCTCGCCGAAGACCGCGACCCCTTCAAGCGCGTGCCCGACAAGCTGAAGCTGAAGCAGCCGAAGAACGGCATCGCCTACTCGGTCGAGCAGGCGCGTCTCGTCGCCGCCGATCTCGGCCTGCCGCTGGTGGTGCGCCCGTCTTACGTGCTGGGCGGCCGCGCGATGCAGATCATCCGCGAGGAAAGCCAGCCCGGCGACTACCTGCGCGGCACCCTGCCAGAGCTGGTGCCCGCCGATGTAAAAGCGCGCTACCCGAACGACAAGACCGGCCAGATCAACACCGTGCTCGGCAAGAACCCGCTATTGTTCGACCGCTATCTGTCGGACGCCATCGAGATCGACGTCGACTGCCTGTGCGACGGCAAGGATACCTTTGTCGTCGGTATCATGGAGCACATCGAGGAAGCCGGCATTCATTCCGGCGACTCGGCCTGTTCGCTGCCACCGCATTCGCTGGATGCGGCGATGATCGAGCGGCTGGAAGAACAGACCCGCGCCATGGCGCTCGGCCTCGACGTGGTCGGGCTGATGAATGTGCAGTTCGCCATCAAGGACGGCGACATCTATGTGCTCGAAGTCAATCCGCGGGCGTCGCGTACCGTGCCGTTCGTCGCCAAGGTGATGGGCATCCAGGTGGCGAAGATCGCGGCCCGGATCATGGCTGGCGAAAAACTCGCCAGCTTCAACCTGAAAAAGCGCACGCTCGGCCATGTCGGCGTCAAGGAATCGGTATTTCCGTTCGCACGTTTCCCCGGCGTCGACACCGTGCTTGGCCCGGAAATGCGCTCCACCGGCGAGGTGATGGGCATCGACCGTTCGTTCGAGGTGGCGTTCGCGAAGAGCCAGCTCGGCGGCGGCACCCGCGTGCCGCGCAAGGGCACCGTCTTCGTCTCGGTTCGCGAAAGCGACAAGACCCGAATTCTCGACGCGGTCAAATTGCTGTCGGAACGGGGCTTCAAGGTGCTCGCGACCTCGGGCACCCAGCGCTATCTGGTCGACAATGGCGTGCCGGCGGAAAAGATCAACAAGGTGCTGGAAGGCCGGCCGCATATCGTCGACGCCATCACCAATGGCGAGATCCAGCTGGTGTTCAACACCACCGACGGGCCGCAGGCGCTGGCCGACAGCCGATCGCTGCGGCGGGCTGCCCTCTTGCATAAAGTGCCATATTACACCACTCTTTCGGGTGCCGTGGCGGCCGCGCAGGGCATCCGGGCCTATTTGGGCGGGGACCTTGAGGTCCGCACATTGCAGAGTTATTTTTCCGAATCCTGATAACGGCCGGGCCGCCCGTTCCGGCTGATTGGAATTAAACTCGACACGGCCGGAACTCACCGGTCATGATGTGGTTCTGTTTCGGCGCTTTCCGGCCCCGAGGCTGCAAACGCAGCCATCCGGCCCTAATGACAGATTGACCTGATCGTGCGCGCCAAATTCGCGTGTCGCACGACGTTAAAGGACGAAAAGAGATGGTTGAAAAGGTCCCGATGACCGCCGGCGGTTACGCTGCGCTTGAGGTCGAACTGAAGGAGCGGCAGACCGTGAACCGGCCAAGGATCATCGAGCAGATCGCCGAGGCGCGCTCCCATGGCGACCTTTCCGAAAACGCCGAATACCATGCTGCCAAGGAAGACCAGTCGCACAATGAAGGCCGGATCAACGAGCTCGAGGACAAGCTCGCGCGCGCCGACATCATCGACATCAGCAAGCTGTCCGGCGACACCATCATGTTCGGCGCGACCGTGACGCTGGTCGACGAGGATACCGAGAAAAAGGCAGTCTGGCAGATCGTCGGCGAGCCTGAAGCCGACGCCAAGAAGGGCCGCATCTCGATCACCTCTCCGATGGCCCGCGCGCTGATTGGCAAGGCCAAGGGCGCGACCGTCGAAGTCGTCGCCCCGGGCGGCGCCAAAGCATATGAAATTACCAAGGTCGAGTGGCGCTGAAGTCGTCCTGCGATCTTGACTAAAAAAGCCGCGCCCCGTGCGCGGCTTTTTGCTGCGCGGTATTCAGGCTGCACGCCCGAATTGAATGTGAAATAATCGCGGTAATCCTGTGTTTTCATAACACCGTGAGCGACACTTCGCAATGCAATAATGCTAACAGCGATTTGTCATCACAGGGGGACTAATGACATGGACCAAACGCTTTCCAAGTATCAACCGATCGCACTCAGCCTGTTTCGCTTCATCACCGGCCTGCTGCTGCTGCAGTACGGCGTCGCCAAGATCTTCAAATTTCCGGTGCTGCCGTACTTCGCCAACATCCCGCCGCTGATCACCTTTGCCGGCGCGCTCGAACTCGTCGGCGGCGCGCTGCTGCTGCTCGGCCTGTTCACCCGGCCGGTCGCCTTCATCCTCCCCGGCGAAATGGCGGCCGCCTATTTCATGGGTCACATGTTCAAGGCGACTCCGGTGTTCCTGCCGCTGCTGAACGGCGGCACCGCCGCGATCCTGTTCTGCTTCGCCTGCCTGTATCTGGCGACCTCGGGCGCTGGCCCGATCAGCCTCGATGCGATGCTGCGCAAGAAGAGCTGAGTTAAAGTAGGATGGGTAGAGCCGAGGCATGCGCGGCGTGTCCCGGCTCTACCCATCATCAGGCCATCCGAAATGACGGGTTTCGCGAAGGCGCTCAACCCATCCTACAGGAGCCTCAGCCCGCGACCTTCAATTCCAGCGGCACGGCGGCGGCATATTTCGAATTATGCAGCACCAGCGAGGTCCGGACATTGCGCACATGCGGCGCGGCGGTCAGCTGGCCGACGAAATCCTGGAACGTAGCCATGTCCGGCGCCACGCATTTCAGAATGAAATCGATTTCGCCGGACAGCATCCAGCATTCGCGCACCAGCGGCTCCTTGCGGACAAAATCCTCGAACGCCTTGAGGTCGGCATCGGCCTGGCTCGACAGGTGCACCGAGGCGAACACGGTGACGTCGAAGCCGAGCAGCCGGGGATCGAGCATCCCGCGATAGCCCTGGATGAAACCCGCCTCTTCCAGGGTCCGGACCCGGCGCAGGCAGGGCGGCGGCGAGATACCGACCCGCCTGGCCAGTTCCACATTGGTGATTCGGCCGTCGGCCTGGATCTCGGTAAGAATCTTGAGGTCGATCTCGTCTAGGCTTTTTGGCACGCGTGGTAGATCCTGCTCGGCTGAAGGTCTGAACTCTCTTACCGTAGCCGCGCCGTCTGGCGCAATTTTATTGCGCGTGCACCGCGGAAATTAAGCGCGTTCTGGGGAAAATTTGCCGGGACGGATTGCAATTCTTGCATGGCTCCACAGATATCATAGAGTCCATGCGGACTTGGATTTGACACTTTCAACGCCGCTGCGACGCTTTCGCCGGCAACTTCAGCCTTAGCACAGAACAATTTCCCTTCAGAAAGGGACTCGACCATGGCCGCCCCCATTCTTGCGAAAGTCGTCATCATCGGTTCCGGCCCGGCCGGATATACCGCCGCGATCTATGCCGCGCGAGCGATGCTGGAACCGGTCCTGATCCAGGGCATCCAGCCCGGCGGCCAGCTCACCATCACCACCGACGTCGAGAATTACCCCGGCTTCGCCGACGTGGTGCAGGGTCCGTGGCTGATGGAACAGATGGAGAAGCAGGCGCATCACGTCGGCACCCGGATCGTCACCGACATGGTGACCGAGCTCGATGTGCACCAGCGCCCGTTCCGGCTGGTGTGCGATTCCGGCGACGTCTACCTCGCCGAGACCGTGATCCTGGCCACCGGCGCGCAGGCGCGCTGGCTCGGAATTCCCTCGGAACAAAAATTCCAGGGTGGCGGCGTTTCAGCCTGTGCCACCTGCGACGGCTTCTTCTACCGCGACAAGGCGGTCGTGGTGGTCGGCGGCGGCAACACCGCGGTCGAGGAAGCTTTGTTCCTGACCAACTTTGCCTCCTCCGTCACCATCGTACACCGCCGCGACCATTTCCGCGCCGAGCGCATCCTGCAGGAGCGTCTGTTCAAACATCCCAAGATCAAGGTGGTGTGGGATTCGGCCATCGACGAGATCTGCGGCACCGAAAACCCCAACAAGGTCACCCATGTGCGCCTGAACAACGTCAAGACCGGCGCCCTCACCGAAATCCCGGCGGACGGCGTATTCATCGCCATCGGCCACGCGCCAGCGACCGAACTCGTCAAGGACCAGATCAGGCTGCGGCCGTCGGGCTATATCGAGGTAGCACCAAATTCGACCGCGACCTCGGTGCCCGGCGTGTTCGCCGCCGGCGACGTCGCCGACGAAATCTGGCGGCAGGCTGTCACCGCGGCCGGGCTCGGCTGCATGGCCGCGCTGGAAGCCGAACGTTATCTCGCAGCCCATGCTCACGACCGCGCAGCGGCGGAATAGAGATGCGGCGCTCTCGTGATGGATTTACCGATATGGACTGGGACAAACTGAAGGTGTTTCACGCGGCGGCGGAAGCGGGAAGCTTCACGCATGCCGGCGAACAGCTGGGGCTGTCGCAATCCGCGGTCTCGCGCCAGGTCAGCGCGCTCGAACAGGAATTGTCGGTCTCGCTGTTTCACCGCCATGCCCGCGGCCTGATCCTCACCGAACAAGGCGACCTGCTGTTCCGCACCGCGCATGACGTGTTCATGCAGTTGCAGGCGGCACGCGCCAAGCTCACCGACAGTCGCGAGCGACCAAGCGGCGACCTCAAGGTCACCACCACCCCCGGCGTGGGCATCAACTGGCTGATCCCGCGGCTCGGCGAATTCACCGCGCTGTATCCGGAGATCCGGATTTCGCTGATCGTCACCGACGAGGAACTCGATCTGTCGATGCGCGAAGCCGACGTGGCGATCCGCACCCGCAAGCCGACCCAGCCCGACCTGATCCAGCGCAAGCTGTTCGCGATGGGTTTTCATGCCTATTGCGCCCCGGAATACGTCAAGCATTTCGGCACGCCGCGCACCCTCGATGAACTCGACGGCCACCGCATCATCACGCTCAGTGATGGCGGCGTCGCGCCGCACCTGCAGAACCGCAACTGGCTGGTGGAAGCCGGACGCAACGGCTCCGGCCCGCGCGAATCCTACTTCAAGGTCAACAATATCCTGGGCCTGGTCCGCGCCTGCCAGCAGGGCCTCGGCATCGCCGCCTTGCCGGACTATCTGGTCGAGGAAAATAACCGGCTGGTACAGTTGTTCGGGGAATCGGATTCGATCCAGCTCGATACCTATTTTGTGTATCCCGAAGAGTTGAAGTCGGTCGCCCGGGTTCAGGTGTTCCGCGATTTCATCGTCAGCAAGGCGCAGCGCTGGCCGGGCTGAATATTCCGTGGCGCTGCCCGTTCATCGCATGTCTGACATGCCGAGCGAGCCGTTGCCGCATGCCGCGAACGAGGGTCATATCCCATCCAAGCTGAGACGTCGCATCGTGCATTTGTCCCCCTCCTCCAGCGGTGCGGTGGCTCAGTTATCCCTCTTGGAAGGTGATTGTGTCGGCCTCTTGTGGCCAATACCTCAGCCGGGCTCGATTGAGCCCGGCTTTTTTTTGCGAAAAGTCCAACCTGTCGGATGGGTGGAGCTTTTGCGAAACCCATCAACCTCTGCCGATGGGTTTCGCGAAGACGCTCAACCCTTCCTACAGGAGATGCGTATCGCTGCGCGTCCGGGACAAGTATCCGTATAGTCCAGCTTCACCTTCGCCAGCCTCAGCGCATTGCCAATCACGCTGACCGACGACAGCGCCATCGCCGCGGCGCCGACCATCGGGGACAGCAGCATCCCGAACAGCGGATACAATACGCCGGCGGCGATCGGCACGCCGGCGGCATTGTACAAAAACGCAAAGACCAGCTTCTGCCGGATATTGCGCATCGTCGCCGTTGATAGTTGGCGGGCGCGCAGCAGCCCCGCGAGGTCGCCGGTCAGCAGCGTAATGCCGGCGCTTTCGATCGCCACGTCGGTGCCGGTGCCCATCGCAATGCCGACATCGGCCGCCGCCAGCGCCGGCGCGTCGTTGACGCCATCGCCGACCATCGCGACACGACGGCCCTCGCCGCGCAGGCGCTCCACCACCTCGCTCTTGCGTTCCGGCAGCACCCCTGCCTCGACCTCGTCGATCCCCAGCGTCCTGGCCACCGCCAGCGCCGTGGTGTGGTTGTCGCCCGTCAGCATGACGATGCGCAGGCCGTTGGCGCGCAGCGCCCGCAGCGCCGGCTGGGCCGAGGCCTTGACCGGATCGGCGATGGCAATCACGCCCGCCACGTTGCCGTCGATGGCAATGTAGATCGCGGTGGCGCCGCCTTGCCGCGCGGCCTCGGCAGCGCCGTCGAGTGTCGTGGTATCAACGCTCAACTCGGCCATCAGCATCGCATTGCCGAGCGCGACCTGCCGGCCCTCGACCCGGCCCGACGCGCCCTTGCCGGACGGCGAGGAAAATTCCGCGATGTCGCCCGGCTTCAGCTTGCGCTGCTTTGCCGCCTGCAGGATGGCCTGCGCCAGCGGATGTTCGCTGGCCTGCTCGACGCCGGCGGCCAGCCGCAGCAGATCGTTCTCGTCGAAACCCGGTGCCGATGTGACGGCCACCACCTTGGGCTTGCCTTCGGTGAGCGTACCGGTCTTGTCGATCACGATGGTATCGACGGTCTCCAGCCGCTCCAGTGCCGCCGCGTCGCGGACCAGAATGCCGGCCTGGGCGCCGCGACCGATCCCGACCATGATCGACATCGGCGTCGCCAGGCCGAGCGCGCAGGGACAGGCGATGATCAGCACCGTGACCGCCGCGACGAGTGCGAAGGTGAAGCGCGGTTCCGGCCCGAATGCGGCCCACGCCACGAAAGCCAGCACCGCCGCCAGCATCACCGCCGGAACGAACCAGCCGGCGACCTGATCGGCGAGACGCTGGATCGGGGCGCGCGAACGCTGCGCCTTGGCGACCATATCGACGATGCGTGCCAGCATGGTGTCGCGGCCGACCTTGTCGGCTGTGAGCACCAGGCCGCCGCTCTGGTTCACGGTGCCACCGATCACCCGCGCACCTTCGGCCTTGCTGACCGGAAGCGACTCGCCGGTGACCATGGATTCATCAACCGACGAGCGGCCCTCGGTCACCACGCCATCGACCGGGATCTTTTCGCCGGGCCGTACCCGCAGGCGGTCACCGACCACAATCAAATCGAGCGCGACATCCTCGTCGCCCGCCGGGCCGATGCGTCGGGCGCTCTTCGGCGCCAGGCCGAGCAGCGCGCGGATCGCCCCGGAGGTCTGGTTGCGTGCGCGGAGCTCCAGGATCTGGCCGAGCAGCACCAGCACGATGATCACGGCCGCCGCCTCGAAATACACCGCGACCGCGCCATGATGATCGCGAAATGCCGGCGGAAACAATCGCGGCGCCAGCGTCGCGACGACGCTGTAGACCCAGGCCACGCCGGTGCCCATCGCGATCAGCGTGAACATGTTGAGGTGCCGCGTCACCAACGAGCGCCAGCCGCGCACGAAGAACGGCGTCCCGGCCCACAGCACCACCGGCGTCGCCAGCACGAATGAAATCCAGTTCGAGGTTACCGGCGACACCAGATTCATAATGCCGAGATGCGCGCCCATCTCCAGCACGAATACCGGCACGGTCAGCGCCAGCGCGACCCAGAACCGCCTGGTCATGTCGATCAGTTCGGGATCGGGCGCGTCATCGAGCGAGACCTGCTCCGGCTCCAGCGCCATGCCGCAGATCGGACAGCTGCCGGGGCCGATCTGCCGGATCTCGGGATGCATCGGACAAGTGTAGGTCGTACCCGGAGGCGGCGGCGGCGCGGACGGTCCTGGCTTCAGAAAAGCGTCGGGATCAGCCGCGAAGCGCTCGCGGCAGCGGCCAGAGCAGAAGAAGTAATCCTGGTTCTTGTAAGAGAAGCGATGCTTGGCGGCGGCGGGATCCACCGTCATGCCGCAGACAGGGTCGAGCAGCCGCGCGGTCGTCGGTTCGTCGATGTGGCTGTGCGAGCAACCGGGGCCATGGACGTGCCCCTGACCATGCGCGGTCTGATGTCCGTGATCGTCCTTCACCATCGCAATCCCTCTTGATCTATATACCCTAGGGGGGTATATGAGACTTATGCGCAGCGAGATCAAGGCTTCATGTTTAAAACGTCTGAAACGCGTCGAGGGCCAGGTTCGCGGGCTCGCGGGAATGGTCGAGGACGACCGCTACTGCATCGACATCGTCACCCAGATCGCGGCCGCTCAGGCCGCGCTGCGACGGGTCGAGGAAGAAATCCTGCGGGACCATATAGCGCATTGCGTCGAACACGCGATTTCGTCCGGCGACAAGGCCGACCAGCGCAGGAAGATCGCCGAGTTGATGGACGTACTCAGCCGCGCCAGTCGCTGAGGCCGCGCGCCTCGACTTGCAATCAACGTTGATCCATCTTTAGCAAGCGCTCGCGACTTAGCCGAAACAGCACCAAGCATACCTCCGGGCAATACGACTGCGCCCGAAAACTGGTCGCACGCTAGATTTCGCCGCCGGCACTGGTGGTGACGTTGATCGGGCTCGGTGTGATGGCCGGCGCCATCGCCGCTGCCGGTGGGCCTGCGCGGCAACCAGCAGCGCTGGAAGATCGGCGGTGCCGCGCCGTTGCCCCTGGCGATCCGCAGCCATCATTTCACCGCGATGAGCGCCGTGACCATCACGGCGAAACCGGCCATCGCGGTGTCGTCGGCCGGCCGCGATCGATACTTTCCGCTACATCACGGAAGGCGCTAGGCCGGACCACAGCGTCGCCGATCCGGCGCCGCTGGCCCGGCGGGCCTGACGACAACGACGAACGACAAAAAGACGCGCCGGACCGGCGCGTCTTTTTTGTTGGCTGCGACAGCGGTCGATCAGGCCGCCTGTTTGTGCATCGCGCCGCTGGCCGAAACCGTACCGCGGATCGCCCGGATCGAGCGCTCGATCGCCGCCCACAGCTTGGCAATTTCGCCGGCCGCCCGACCCTCGGCGGCATATTCCCGCGCGCCTTCGCCTTCGGCCAGCGCCAGCAGCAGATCGGCGCGGTTGGTGATCTGTCCAGACCAAACCGGGGCCTTGAACTTGGCCATCGCTTCGCGGGCCACGCTGACGATCGGGCTTTCGACCTCGTCGCGGCGCGCCGGCGCGCCGTTGATGACGACGGCGTAGGGCTTACGCGCCGAGCGGCAGTTCAGGATGGTGTCCTGCACGGCATTGACGTCGAACACGCCGGGCCGCGCCGGGATCACCACCATGGTGGCGTTCTTGATGGCGTCATCAACAACGGCGGAGACATTCGGCGGGGTGTCGATGAAGACCCATTCGACGCCGTCGCGACGAGCGGCGTTGATGATCTCCGTCACCGAGCGATTGGCAATCTTCAACGCCGGCTCATTGGTTCCGCGAAGCTTGTGCCACAGGGTCAGCGATCCCTGCGGGTCGGCATCGATCAGCAGACATTTCTTGGATGATTTCTGAACCTGGGCGGCGAGGTGGGCGGCCAGCGTGCTCTTGCCCGATCCGCCCTTGCGCGATGCGAAAACAATTACATTCATATGTCTGCCTCCAGATTGACCCCGGACTCGAAAATGAATCAACGGCCTGATTCGTTAAAGGCAAATCTGTGGGGAATTGCCGGCGACAACACGGATTTATCGTGAAAGTTTCTTTTGAGTCACACCGTGTGACGCGGCAAATCGAAATGTGTCATTGATAGTTCGCTGTGAACCACATCGCCTCGCTTGATATCAACCGACGCGGTCAATGTTCTTGACGCGTTCTTGCGCGGTTCGCTTTTCGGCCCTGGCACGTTGCCGCTCGGTCCATTTGCGCTCGAGCCAGCCGAGAAAATGCGCAACCGGTTTCTCGAGAAACGGAATATCCTGCGCGATCAGGATCAGGCCGAGCGGCAGCATCCACAACCCGAGTACCGGCAGAATGCTGCAGATGCCGCCCAGCACCAGCAATAGCGCCAGCGGAACGCGTACCAGCTTCGACGTCGGCTTGCGCAGCCAGCCGGCGAATTTCGCAGGCCCCGGCGGCAGCTTGGTTTCGAACCACGCAAAATGCCGGTCGATCTCCGCGCGATAATCCGTTTCGTTTCGTGTGGTCAAAATGGCACTCCCTGCCGTCCGCAAATGGAGATGAACATCGACAAGGCCAAGGTGTCAGTTTGTCACGTCGTCCCCTGGTTCGCATCAACACCCTGACAAACTTGCCGCGGCGCCACAGCTTGCATTTGCGACGGCCATGTTGTTTCTCCAGCGCAGCAAATGTCAGACGGGATTGGGCATGAATCTGAAATCGGAACATCCGCCGCTGAACCACCCTGCCGCGATCCCGCCACGGTGAACCCGATCAGGATTGCGATCGTGGTTCTGGTCGCGCTCTGCGTCTGGATCGCCTGGCCGAAGGGAGACGCCGTGCCGCCACGTCCGCTGCTGATCAAGGCCGCGCTGAAGCAGGTCGACGATCCCGTCATCATTCTCGGCGACAGCATCGTCGAATATGCCACGCTGCCGCATACGGCCTGCGGGCGTTCCATCATCAATGCCGGCATTGCCGGCTCGACCACGGCGAGCAACCTGCCGAACATGCTGAACAAGGCGCTGGCTGGCAAGAAGGCCGCGATGATCGTGGTATCGCTGGGACTGAACGACGCCACCGCTTCATTCAGCGCCGAAAAATACCGGACGAATTATCAGGCCATACTGGCGGAACTGGCACCTTCGACGCGGCGCCTCGGCATCATGGCGGTAACCTCGGCGGAAACGTCGTCGCCGACGCGGCGCGCCGAACTCGACGCGGTGATCGCAAGCTACAATATGGCGCTGCGGTCGCTCGCCATTGAGCATCGCGCAACCTTCATCGCGCCGCCGCAAATGCCGACGCCGCACACCGTGGACGGCATCCACCTCAACCCCGCCGGCTATGCCGTATGGTTCCAGGCGCTGCTGTCCGGAATCGAAACGTCGCTTTGCAAGAAAGCCTGATTGGGCAACGGCCATCCGGGCCTGTCAGGACTCGTTAGCGCCGACGCCGCGCGCATCTAGCAGTCTTTGTCCATCCGCGGTGAGGGCAAATCTGATGCTCTCGACCGGCCTGGCGGGCTGCGCGACTTCGACGAGGCCGCCGGCGATCAGGCGATCCAGTACCAATTGCTTGTTGTCGTCGAGATCAAGACCCGAGGCGCGTGCGATGTCACACATTACGGCAATGCCGGCGTCGCTGATTTGCTGGTCGGCCATGCCGCGCTCCCTGCTGGTTCGCAAGGTAACGGAGCATGGTGATCGCGGTTCCCGCGTGGCAGACGTCGAGCGGAAGGTGGCAGGACATTTTTGGATCAGTCAAACGCCAGCGCCTGAGAACCCAATGTGTCAGGTGACACATTGCACAAGGCGGATGCCGCAAAACCGCATCACGCCACAATCCGGGATGAGGGTGGTACAGTTGGGTGGTCTCGAACCACCGACCTCCTGCTCCACAAACAGGCGCTCTAACCAACTGAGCTACAACTGCATCCTTGATCGCCCCTGAAACCAAGGTCGCGAACAGCCGGGAAACTAGGTGCAACGGTGCGCTTTGGCAAGGCCGCCGAGCGACCATCAATCACGATTTTTGCCGGCAAACGAAAGCCCGGGCCAATGACCCGGGCTTTTTTGACAATGTGGCAGCGGCGCGGCTCAGACCGCTGACTCAGGCCGCGGGCTTGAACAGCTTGGCAGCGCCCGACTTGATCGGCTCGGCGGTCTCGGTGACGATCTTCTGGGTCAGTTCAGCCAGTTCCTTGGTCTGACCGGTGAAAGTCTCGATTTGCTTGCGGGCGAACGAGGTAAACAGCTCCATCGCCGCCGACGGCGACTTCACGCCGACCATTTCCTGCGCGAAATCGAGCGTGGCGCCGGTATTGGTCTTCATGATGTCGAGCAGCTTGGTCGAATAATCGGTCGCGCCCTTGGTGGCGCTGCCGAGCACAGCCTCAACCGTGCTGTTATGGGTCTCGGCGGCGTCCTTGAGCTTCGCGTAGCCTTCGCGGGCCTGCGAGACGCCCTTTTCGGCGAATGCGCGAACCTGCTCCGGAACCTGGAACGGAATTATGGATGATGAGAATGGATTGGTCGATTCGGCCATGACGTGCATCCTTCGGTTGATCGAATGAATTGCGTCCCGCGGATGCTGTCGGCAGCGTCCCTGCTGACGCCCGCTGGAAGTCAAAACGCCTGTTTGAAAGGCGCTGGACATGATAAAAGTAATATCATGTCCGTTTTGTGCGATGCAACAGAATATTGCACCGCGCAATTGCATAGCAGACGGGCAGCAGCGCACGTCATGGTATTATACCACACATAACGCAACCAAAAAGGTGCCTGGCTGCCGCTAACTGGTCGGCTTGACCGCTTCCGTGGCGGCGCGGCTCACGATCTGGCCCATCTCGCTGGCCTGCTCGGCCAGCGATCGCATCTGGCCATGCACGTACTCGCTGTGCAGCCGCATCACCTCGCCGAGGTCCTTCGCATGCAACAGCTGCTGGGCATAATCCAGCGACGCCGCGACGTTATTCTCGGCAAAGGTAATGGCCTTGGCACTGACATCCTTGGCGCCGGCGCGCACCGTGGCGCCACGATCCTCGATGGTGGTGGCCGTGCTATGCGCGCTGGCCATGGACTTCTCGAAGGCCTGCCGGGCCTGCTCAAAGCTAGCTTCCGCCATCGATCGCATTTCTTTCGGAATTTCGAACTTGTCGCTCATATCCCACTCCCATGCGTTGACGAAGCCATCCAGCCTCGATTGGTGTTCCTTGACCCTAACGATGACAGACATCACCGGTGTGACGCGGTTGCCCTGCCCCGCGGGTGCATCGTGAACCATTGTTTTTGTTTTGCAACTGGCAACGCGAAGGCGGTCCGAAGCTTCGAAAGCCGCAAGAACTCGTAAAATCTTTGCAAAATCGAGAGACCGGGGAGCCATTCATGGCTGGCGGAATTAAGGTTACCCGGGTTTTAAAGGTGTGAAACAGCCGAGAGCGTGGACCTGTGGACCGGCGCGCGCGATACTAAACAAAGTGTTAAATTTTTAATGGTCTGCGCGGCGAGCGTGCCGCCCGAACCCTGCGAGCGCCCACCCTGTCAGCCCATGAAGTGCAGATGAACAGTGCCGAATTCCAGTTGCGGGGCGTCGATGACGCCAGGCTGGCCGTGCACGCCACCAGCAACCAGCCAGCCTGGCTGTGGTCGGTGGACGGCAGGCGAATCCTGTGGGCCAACCCGGTCGGCGTACGAGTGTTCGGCGCGCGCAACGCAGCGGAGCTGTTCACGCGACCGGTCAGTCCCGCCGATTCACATCGACGCCAGATGGCACAACTGGCTGCCCGGCTTTCGCCGGCTGGCACGGTCCGGCTCGAGCGACTGCGCGGATTTGGCGCGGCATTGGGCGGCCTGATGACCTGCGCCTGCAGCCGATTGCCATTTGCCGGTGGCGGCGAAGGCATTCTGGTCGTGGCCGCCGAGCCGAGCGGACGCGGCATGCCGCTGGTCGAACGGCTGCAAAATCTGGTCGAAGGGCTCGACATGCCGATCGCCACCTTCGCCCGCGATGGCATGTTCGTCAGCGCCAGCGCGGCGGCCCGCACCTTGCTCGGCTTTCGTAGCCTGTCCGATGCCGGCCTTGAAACCGCGCGCGCCGAGGCGCTGAAAGACGGCCACGTCAGAATCCCGATCGGCTTCGGTCACATGGTGCTACGGCGTGTCGGCAGCGGCGCCGATGTCGGCCTGGTCGCGCTGATCGCGCCCGGCGCCTTGTACCCCGCGCCGGATGAAGCCGGGATCGACGACCAGACCGACCCCGTGAGCGCCGTCCAAGAGCAGCCGACCGATACGGCGACAGAAGCCGCGGCCATGCTGGCCGAGGTCGTCGAGGTTGAACCTGCTCTGGCACCCAGCGCGCCAAGCGAAGCCGCGATGCCGAGCGAAGCCACCGTCGCGGCGGAGCCGGCGAGTGCCCGCGATGCCAACGTCTTCGAAGCTGATCCGGATCTGGTATCGGTGATCGCCGAGACGATCGCGCAGGCTGATGATCCGGCGCCGCGCGAGCCATCTCCCTATGTCGAAGCCGTCGCCGACGAGCCGGCGCCCGAGCTCCCCCCGATCGACCCGCGCACGACGCCCTTGCGCTTTGTCTGGCAGATCGACGCCGAGGATCGCTTTTCGTTTGTGTCCGGTGAATTCACCCGCCTGATCGGCCCGCGCGCAGCGTCCGCTGACGGCCGCGCGTGGCGGGAAATCGACACGGAATTCGGGCTCGATCCTGATAACCGGATGGCCCGGGTCCTGGCGGGTCGTGAGACCTGGACCGGCGTCACGCTGCGTTGGCCGGTGGATGGCGGCGGCCGGTTGCCGGTTGAACTTTCAGGCGTTCCGGTGTTTGACCGCCAGCAGGATTTCGCCGGCTATCGCGGATTCGGCATCTGCCGCGACCTCGACGGCCTGACGCAGCTGACGCAGGCCCGTCGCGCCGAGATCGTCCCCGGCCCGCCGCCCAGCGCATTATCTACCGATGTCGTCCAGAGCGGGCCGGTCGGCGACAGCCTCGACGAGCCGGTTACGCTCGTTACCAACGCCTCCCCACCCGAAACACTTTCACCAGAAGCAGACCAAGCCTTGGAAACCCCAGAGAACGTCGTTCAGTTTCGTCCCGGTGATCCGAGATCGCCGGCGCTGACGCCGGTCGAAAACAGCGCCTTCAACGAGCTGGCGCGACAATTGTCGCAGCGGCTTGACGCCGAGACCGGTCTGACCACCGACCAGCGCGAGCCGCCGCGGGTCGAAGCGGCCGACGCCGACCAGCGGCCGCTGTCCGCGCGGCAGAACCCGCCAAACTGGCTGATGACGCCGCCGCCGCCCGCGCGCGGCGAGTGGCAGCGCGATCGCACCCTGCTCGATTTGATGCCGGTCGGCGTGCTGATCTACCGGCTCGATCGCCTGCTGTTTGCCAATCCGGCGTTTCTGGAACGGATGAATTTTTCAACTTTACAGGCGCTGGAAGACGCCGGCGGTCTCGATGCGCTATATGTGGCACCGGATGTATCGCGCGCCTGCAGCACCTCCGACGGCGGCACGGCGGTGACCATCTCGGCGACCGAAAACAACCCGGGTGTCGCGGCACCGACGGCCGCCGAAGCCCGGCTGTTCACCATTAGCTGGGACAACCAGCCGGCACATGCGCTGATCTTTTCCGCTTCGCGCGCCACCCCCGTAGCTGTCATGCCGGCGACGGAATCGGCTGGCGGCCAGATCGATGCGGAGGAACTGGCGGCGATCCTCGATACCACGGCCGAGGGCGTCATCATGTTCGACGAAGAAGGCAACATCACCGCCTGCAACCGCAGCGCCGAGGCGCTGTTCGGCTTCGACGGCGAACAGATGACCCAGCGCAACATCACCAATCTGTTCGCCCCGGAAAGCCACCGCGTGGTCCGCAACTATCTCGAAACCGTCAAGGAGGCCGGCGTCGCCAGCCTGCTCGACCATGGCCGCGAAACGCTCGGCCAGACCCGCGCCGGCGGCCTGATCCCGCTGTCGATCACGATGGGGCGCACCCGGCCGGACGGCGCCAATTTCTTCGCCGTCTTCCGCGACCTGACGCAGGCCAAGAAGACCGAGAGCGAGTTGCTGCAGGCACGCCGCCAGGCCGATCGCGCCGCTACCGCGAAGGCCGACGTGCTGGCGCGGATCAGCCACGAGGTTCGGACCCCGCTCAATGCCAT
>JACMOT010000258.1 GCA_014377915.1 Tardiphaga sp. | reverse complement strand
GGCGTGGGGACTGCGATCGCCGACGATCCGCTATTGACCGTGCGCCGGGTTTGCGGGCCGCAGCCGGCGCGCGTGGTGATTGACCCCGGCGGTCGCCTCGGTGCCGGCGCCAAGATGTTTGCTGACGACGGCGTACCGCGCCTGCTGATCACGGCGCAGGGCACGCGCGTCTCGCCGCCGCCTGGCGTGGAAGTGGTGGCGTTGCCGGCGATCGACGGCAGGATTTCACCCGCGGCCATTGTTGGTGCGCTCGCCGACCGCGGCATGCGCCGTATGCTGATCGAGGGCGGTGCCAATACGATTTCGCGTTTTCTCGTCGCCGGATATCTCGACCGTCTGCACATCATGGTGGCCCCGGTGATCCTGGGTGGCGGCGGTCCTGGCCTGATCCTGCCGCCGCGGGAACGTGCCGACGAAGCACCGCGTATGTCGATGGCCGTACACAGGATGGGCGAGGATGTGCTGTTCGATTGCGATCTGTCGGATCAGCGCGTGGCCTTGGGAGTTGCGAAAAAGTCGGCATGACCGACGCGGAGTTCGGAGCGCCCGGCAGCCACTAAATCGCGCCGGCGCCTGAGCCAGGCGCTGATCTCGGCGCGCGGAAGGGCATCTACTTCCCGCGCCGCGTTGGCCCATCCGGCGAGCAACTCGCTTTGCATCGCAGGGGCATCCGGGCCGATCACCCAGTCCGATGTACCGCGCACGACGGAATAGCCGAGCGCTTCGAAGCGCGCGATCGCCAGCGCCGCCGCCGCCGGGCCGAGCGCGGGTCCAAAGCCCTTGTCAGTGCGCTGGTGCGCATTGACGGCGGCGATGATGGCCACGTCGAGCGGGTCGTGCGGCGTGAGCGCGATCCGTCCGTCATAGCTCAGCGCGGCATAAAGCGGAATTGCGCGCGTGACCATCTCAACCACGAGCCGGTCCAGCCAGGTTTCGGAGACCAGATCGAGCAGGGCGGAGGTCGCGACCAGATCGACGACGCCATCGAGCACGGCTTCGAGATCGCGGTTGAGATCGAGCGGGACCGCGGACAGCGTCGCATTGTTGTCGCGCGGGCTCGCTGTGGCGCGGGCCAGCAGGCTGAGATCATTATCGACCAGTTTCCAGTTCTGCCGCATCGGCAGAAACGGGTTGAGCGCACGCAAGGTCGACCCGGTTCCGCAGGCGAGATCGACGATCTGCACCGAGCTACAAAGTTCGAGAAAGGTGGCCACCGCCTCGATCACGGTGGAATTGCGCGCGCGCAAATCATGAGGCTCGCGCAGGGTCAGCCATTCCGCCGAGAAGCCGGTCATGCCAGTCGCTCCAGCGCGCGTGCAAAGATGGCGGCGGAGTGCGGCCATGTGGGAAGCTGTTCGGCTGCGGTTCGTGCGGCGCCAGCCAAGCGCTGTCGCAAGGCGGCGTCGCCGATGACCCGGCGCAACGCCTCGGCAAGTCCGGCGATGTCACCTGGTTCAACCAGCAGACCTGCATCCGATGGCACGGTGTCCGGTATCGCGCCGCCATTTGTGCCGACCACCGGCAGCCCATGCGCGAGCGCCTCGGCATAGGCCATCCCATAGCCTTCGAAATAAGAGGCGAGGGCGAAGATGTCGGCTTCGGCATACAGCTTCGCGAGGTGAGACGGCGACACCACGCCGGGGGTGACCACGCGATCGGTCAGCCCGTGACGCGCGATGTCGGCATCGAGCCGCATGACGGCATGGCTGTCGCGCGTGCGGTCGCCGACAATCATCAGCTGCCAGGGCAGCTCGGTCAGGGTCGCCAGCGCGGCAATCAGCACGTCAAATCCTTTGCGCGGCACCACCGCGCCGACCGATAGCAGCCGAACGATACCGTCCTGGCTGCCTGGCGCCGGCGCCACGGGATCGCTTCCCGGCCTGGCGACGGCAATGCGCGCGGCCGGTACGCCATAGTCGGCCGTCAGCAACCGCGCGGTTTCCGCGCTGGTGACGATGACGCCGTGAACCGTCGCCAATGCGGCCCGTTCGCTGGCGCGGAGTTGGCCAGCCCGCGCGACGGACAGGCCGGATTCCATGGCAAGCGGATGATGCACGAGCGCAAGCAGCGGATGATGGCCTGCAATCTGCGCGGCGGCCTCGGGCAAGACGCCGAGGGCCAGCCCGTCGACGACGACCGGGCGGCCGGCCGGGATCGCCCGCAACTGGTTCGATGCCGTCTCGCGCGTCGCCGGGCTGGGCCAGGGAAAGCCCTCGCCCAGATTGAGGACGTCGACTTGCCAGCCGAGGTCGCCGAGCTCGGCGATCATGCGCCGGTCATAGGCGTAGCCGCCTGTCGGCGTGGCAAGATCGCCCGGCACGGCGAACACGACAGGCTTCACCACAAATCGGCTTCGTACCAGGCGCGCGCCACATGCGACTCGGAGAGGGTGACGCGGATCGCCTTGAGTTCATGGCCGTCGCGGCCAAATTCACCGGCGCGCGCGCCCTTGGCCAACTGGTCGAAGATGTGCTTGGTCAGAAATTCGGTAGTCGTATTGCTGCCTTTGAATTCGGGCACCTCGTCGAGGTTGCGATAATTCAGCGCCGCCGCTACCGCCTTGAGGGCGTCGAGGGCGCGGCCGATATCGATGACGATGCCATTGCTGTCGAGCGTTTCGGCGATGAAGGACGCGTCGATGACAAAGGTCGCGCCGTGCAACGCCTGCGCCGGTCCGAACACCGCGCCTTTGAACGAATGGGCGATCATGATGTGATCGCGAACTTCAACTGCGAACAAGGGAGCTCCTTAAGGATAGGCAATGAGCTGGCATAACACGCCGCTGCCGGGGGCGAGAATGTCGGGTAGCCTGCGTGGCAGATCCTTAAACATAACCGGCGACGTCAGCAATGCGTCGAGCCGCGAGTCCGCCAGCATGGCGAGCGCGGCGGCAAGCCGTCGGCGATAGGTCCAGCGTGACCGGTGCGATGGCGCGATCTGGCCGACCTGGCTCGAAATCAACCGCAGCCGGCGGCTGTGGAAGGCACCACCGAGCGCCAGCGTCACGGGAGCGTCGCCATACCAACTCAGTTCAAGCACAGTTGCCTCCTGACCGGCGAGCCCGATGGCGGTGTCGAGTCCGGCCGGATTGCCGCTGGCGTGAACAACGACGTCACAGTCGCGGTCCGCGGTCCCGGGCGTTGCGAAATGAACCCCGAGCGTCCGTGCCAATTCCGCTCGCGCCGGATTGATATCGACCAGCGTCACCTCGGCGCCGGGAAGCCGCCCGCACAAATACGCGACCAGCGCGCCGACCACGCCGGCGCCGACGATGGCGATGCGGACGCCCGGACCCGGTGCCGCATCCCACACCGCGTTGAGCGCTGTCTCCATGTTGGCTGCCAGCACCGCGCGTTGCGGCGGCAAGTTTTCCGGCAGCACCAGCGCGGCGCTGGCCGGGATGTTGAAATAACTCTGGTGCGGATACAGTGAAAAAACCGTCCGCCCGACCAGGTCGTCCGCTCCGCTTTCGACGTGACCGACAGTGGCGTAGCCGTACTTGACTGGAAATGGAAAATGGCCCGCCATGAAAGGCGCCCGCATCCGCTCGAATTCGCTCGGCGGCACGCGCCCGGCAAGCACCAAGGCCTCGGTGCCGCGGCTGACGGCACCAAAAAGCGCCCGTATCCGCACATCGCCCTCGCCGGGGGGCGGCAGCGATTCTTCGCGGAGGTCGGCTGCTCCGGGGGCGCTGTACCAAAGTGCTTCGACAATATCTTCGGACTGGCTGATCGCCACGTTTGTTTTTCCCTGTTGGACTTTATGACGGTTCGCGGTGTTATATCATTCGCATTTCCGTCGAGAGATAAGAAGTCCAGCCGCGTGTCCAAGCATTTTCCCCCGCAAGCCATAACAATCCCCGCAGCCGGAAATGAATTATTCGGCCGGCGCCTGCTGTTTGCCGTCCTTTTCGTGAGCACCATGGCCGGATTGCTGGCGCTTGCCGCGCTGGCACTGGAGCAGGGTGGCTTCGGCGCGGTCGACATCGCGCTGCTGGCATTGTTCGCCGTTACGCTTCCCTGGACGGTGGCGGGCTTCTGGAATGCCGTGATCGGGCTGCTGATCGTGCGGTGCTGCGACGATCCGGTTGCAGCGGTGATGCCGATGGCCGCGCTGGTTGGCGGCGACGCGCAGGTGACGGCATCAACGGCGATCCTGTTGTGTGTTCGCAACGAGGCGCCAGAGCGAATGATCCGCAATCTTGAGCCGATGCTCGCCGGCCTTGATGCCGCCGGTTGCGGCGGACGCTTCAGCCTCTACGTGCTGAGCGACAGCGGCGATGCCGCGATCGCCAGCTCCGAGGAAGCCCTGTTTGCCGAGCTGGCCGCGCGCTGGCGCGACCGGATCGCGATCATCTACCGGCGACGCGCCGTCAATACGGGCTACAAGGCCGGCAACATCCGCGATTTTTGCGAGCGCTGGGGCAGCAGCCATGATTTTGCGCTGACGCTCGACGCCGACAGCCTTATGACCGCTGATGCCGTGCTGCGTCTCGTCCGCATCATGCAGGCCAATCCGCGGCTCGGCATTCTACAGGGGCTGATCGTGGGGCTTCCATCCCGCAGTGCCTTCGCTCGCATTTTTCAATTCGGCATGCGGCTCGGCATGCGATCCTATACTTTGGGCAGCGCCTGGTGGCAGGGCGATTGTGGACCCTATTGGGGACATAATGCGGTGTTGCGGCTCGCGCCATTTACCGAACATTGCGGCCTTCCGGTGCTGTCCAAGGACGGCGCGGATGATCGTCACATTCTCAGCCACGACCAGATCGAAGCGGTGTTGATGCGCGCGGCAGGCTACGAGGTGCGCGTGCTGCCGCGGGAAGATCTCGGGTGGGAGGAGAACCCGCCCACGCTGATCGAGTTTGTCGGACGCGATCTTCGCTGGTGTCAGGGCAACATGCAGTACTGCTCCTTCCTGACATTGCCTGGCCTGAAGCCGGTGAGCCGCTATCAACTGGCGCTGGCGATCATGATGTTCATTGGCTCGCCGGCCTGGATCGGTTTGCTGCTGCTCGGCACGCTTGCTGTTGCTTTCTCCGATACGCCAGCGAATTTCATCGACGCTGGTCCCGGCATGGCGCTGTTCATGTGCGTGTTGGTAATGTGGTTCGCGCCAAAAATTGCCAGCGCCATCGAGGTCCTGTTGGACGCCGATCTTCGCCGCGGCTTTGGCAGCGCCGGGCTCTTCATCGTCAATTTGATGATCGAGACCTTGTTCTCGATTTTGCTGTGTCCGATCCTGTGGTTCGGCCACACCATCTTCCTCGTTAAATCGCTGTTCGGCCGCGAGATCGGCTGGAACGGACAGGTTCGTGACGGGTATGCCGTGCCGTTCACGCTGGCGCTGCGTCATTTCTGGCCTCACACGCTGTTCGGGTCGGCCGTGCTGGGCCTGTTGCTGGCGACACAGCCAGGCGCGATTCCCGTCGCGCTGTTTCTGGCGGCGGGGCCGGCGCTGGCCGTTCCCTTCGCGATGATCACCGCCTCGCCCAGGCTCGGCAGGCTTGCCACCCGTCTCGGCATCGGTCGGCTTCCAGAAGAGACCGTCGCGCCGGCGATGCTGTCGGCGTTGGCGCCGCCCGCAGCGGAGGCCGCGGCGCCAGTGCCGCGACCCATTTCGGTTTGAAGGCGATGTTCGAACGTCTCAGGATCGCACGCGGCATTCTCCGGTCGCTGTGGATTTATTATGGAGACCGGCCGCGTGCCGTGGCGATGGACAGGCTCCATGCCGGCTTTGCGCGGCGCGGCGACCTGGTATTCGATGTCGGCGCCCATGTCGGCGACCGCGTGGCCTCGTTCCGCAGGCTCGGCGCGCGGGTCGTCGCGGTTGAACCGCAGCCCGCGCTGGTCGCGGTGCTCAAGCTGCTCTATCGGCGCGGTGGGGATGTCGTCATCGAGCCGGTAGCGGTCGGCCGTCGCGCGGGCGAGACCAGCCTGATGGTCAATATCGACAACCCCACGGTTTCGACGGCGTCGTCTGCCTTCGTGACGGCCGCAAGTGGTGCGCCCGGCTGGGATGCGCAGCGCTGGACCCGAACGCTGACGGCGTCGGTGACGACGCTGGATGCGCTGATCGACAAACACGGAACTCCCGCCTTCATCAAGATCGACGTCGAAGGTTTCGAGCATGAGGCCCTGGAGGGCCTGTCACGCGCCGTCAAGGCACTGTCATTCGAGTTCACGACCATCCAGCGCGATGTCGCGCTGGCCTGCATCGCGCGCTGCGCCGCGCTGGGTTACACGCGTTTCAACGCCGCGCTCGGCGAGAGCCAGTCCCTGGTCAACCCCGCCTGGATCGACGGCGAGCAGATCGCCTGCTGGCTCGTAGCGCTGCCGCATGCGGCGAATTCCGGGGACATCTATGCCGCGCTCGCCTGATCGAGCTACGCCATCTCGGCTGCCGCTGCGACTGTCCGTGGCAGCGGCTGCGCTGATCGCCGCTGGCTACGCCCTGACGCTGGCAATCTTCTATCCGGGCGTGATGACCTACGACGCCAAATTCGTTTACGGGGATATCGGCAAAAGCGTGCTCGGCGACTGGCAGTCCCCCGTCATGACGGTGCTATGGGGTCTGATCGATCCGATCGCTCCCGGCGCCGCCAGCCTGTTCCT
>JACMOT010000257.1 GCA_014377915.1 Tardiphaga sp. | reverse complement strand
CGTTACGCGAGGTCCGATTTCGCCATCGCCTTGGCGCCGGCCGCGATCGATTGAACGATGTTCTGATAGCCGGTGCAGCGGCAGAGATTGCCTTCGAGTTCTTCGCGGATGGCGTGGTCGCTGAGATCATGGCCCTTGCGGTGCACGAGATCGACCGCGGTCATGATCATGCCGGGGGTGCAGAACCCGCACTGCAGGCCATGGTGCTCGCGAAACGCTTCCTGCATCGGATGCAGCGGCGCGCCGTCGGCGGCCAGACCCTCGATGGTCTTGACCTCATGGCCATCGGCCATCACGGCCAGCGTGGTGCAGGATTTCACGGCCTTGCCGTCGAGATGCACGACGCAGGCGCCGCATTGCGAGGTATCGCAGCCGACATGGGTCCCGGTCAGGCGCAGGTTCTCACGCAGAAACTGCACCAGCAGCGTGCGCGGGTCGATATTGCCGGTGACGGGATTGCCGTTCACGATCATCGAGATTTTGGCCATATGCACTCTCTTGGTCCGGGCTGCCATCGCGTGGCCGCGCGGTCATTAAAATCATTCCAAACGCATGATATGGCCCATCCCGGCAATGAGCAACCTCGCCGGGGGATGGCTAGCCATGTGTCAGGCGCCGAAGGCGCCGTGTCCCGGACGCGCCGCGGCGTTCTTCACGCCGCTGCGCGTCCGGGATCCCGATTTCTACGTAAGCCACCGGGACCCCGGCCTAGCAGCGCACCACCGCGCAAGCGCGCCGCGCTGCGCAGCATCCGGGGAACGATGCCTCAGCCCTGAACAGCCTTGGCAAAATTGGCAAAGAACTCGTCGGCGATCTTCTTCGCCGAACCGTTGATCAGGCGCTGGCCGAGCTGGGCCAGTTTGCCGCCGATCTGGGCCTCGACATTATAAGTGAGCAGCGTGCCATCATCCTTGTCGGTGAGCCCGACCACCGCGCCACCCTTGGCGAAGCCGGCGACGCCGCCCTCGCCTTCGCCGGAGATCTTGTAGCCGTTCGGCGGATCCAGTTCGCTGAGGGTGACCTTGCCCTTGAAGCGCGCCGACACCGGGCCGACCTTGATCTTGGCGGTGGCACGGAAGCCGCCATCCTCGGTGGTCTCGAGTTCTTCGCAGCCGGGAATGCAGGCCTTCAACACCGCGGGGTCGTTGAGCTTCTCCCACACCACTTCGCGCGGCGCTGCGAGTTGGACTTCGCCGTTCATCGTCATGGCCATGGGATTGTCTCCTGAATTGTCTGGAAATCGCGGCCCCGAAACGACCGCGACAATCCCAAGTAAAGCACGGGCGGCGCAAAGGAAAGGGCCGCGGACGGGTAGAGGCGATGCGTTCGCAGCGCAACAAAGCGTTGATGCCGGAGGGGATTGGCAGACTCCGCCGGGAATGGTTAGGTCCGCGCCGATGAGCACATTTCTTTCTCCCCTGCTGGCGCCGTTGCTGTCGAGTACCGCGATGCGCGCGATCTGCGACGATATGGCCTGCCTGCAGCATATGCTGGACTTCGAGGCTGCCCTGGCGCGCGCCGAAGCCACCACCGGCGTGATCCCCGCCAGCGCCGTGACCGCCATCGCGGCGGCCTGCCGCGCCGAATCGTTCGACCTGAACCAACTGGCCGAGGCCGCGATTCGCTCCGGCAATCTGGCCATTCCGCTGGTCAAGGCACTCACCGCGGCGGTGGCGAAGTCCGACAAGGACGCCGCGCGCTACGTGCATTGGGGCGCCACCAGCCAGGACGTCATCGACAGCGCCACCATGCTCGGCCTGCGCGCTGCGATCGACGCGCTGCTCGGCGATCTCGACCGCGCCATCGCCGGCTTTGCCAAACTGGCACAACAACACCGGCAGACCGCGGTGGTCGCGCGCACCTGGCTGCAGCACGCGCTGCCGATGCCGTTCGGCCTCAAGCTGGCGGAATATGCCGCGGCGCAGCACCGCTCGAAGCAGCGCTTGCAGCGGCTGCGCGCCGAGGGGCTGGCGCTGCAGTTTGGCGGCGCCGCCGGCACGCTCGCCGCGCTCGGCGAGCACGGGCTCGTCGTCGCGGAAAATCTGGCCCGGGAGCTCGATCTGCCGCTCCCCGAAGCGCCGTGGCACACCCACCGCGACCGCATCGCGGAAGTGGCCTCGGTGCTGGCAATCCTGTGCGGCAGCTGCGGCAAGATCGCGCGCGACGTGTCGCTGCTGATGCAGACCGACGTCGCCGAAGCCTTCGAACCCTCAGGTGAAGGCCGCGGCGGCTCCTCGACCATGCCGCACAAGCGCAATCCGGTCGCGGCCGCGGTCGCGCTGTCGGCGGCCCCCATGGCGCCGGACCTCCCGGCGACCATCTTCGCCGCGCAGGTGCAGGAGCACGAACGCAGCGCCGGCCCCTGGCACGCGGAATGGCCGACACTGCCGACTCTGCTGCTGGTCACCTCCGGCGCGCTTGCCGCGATCGTCGACATCGCCGAAGGGCTGGAAGTCGATGCCATCAGGATGAAGCTCAATCTCGACGCGACCCACGGCCTGATCATGGCCGAGGCCGTCACCTTCGCGCTGGCCGAAAAGCTCGGCAAGAGCGATGCCCACCACCTCGTCGAGGCTGCGACAAGGCAGGCGGTCGCCAGCCGGCAGCATCTGCGCGACGTGCTGAGCAACGATCCGAAAATCACCGCGCAGCTCGATGCCGCGACCATCACAAGACTGTTCGAGCCGATGGCCTATCAGGGCGTTTCGCAAGCCTTGATCGACCGCCTGCTCGCCTCGCTCGACCTCAAATAAGAAATACCGGAGACGCCCTATGCCGATGATCGATGCCGACGGATGCCTGCTCAATGTCTCGGTCGAGGGCCGCGACGGCGGCCCGACCTTGATGCTGTCGAACTCGCTCGGCTGTACCCTGGAGATGTGGGAACCGCAGATGGAGGCGCTGACAAAACTGTTTCGCGTGGTCCGCTACGATCGCCGCGGCCACGGCAAATCAGGCGCGCCGGGCGGTCCGACCTCGATCGAGCGCTACGGCCGCGATGCGCTGGCGATCCTCGATGACCTCAACATCGGCAAGGTGCACTGGTGCGGGCTGTCGATGGGCGGCATGGTCGGGCAATGGCTTGGCGCCAATGCGCCCGAGCGCTTCGACCGCATCATCCTGTCGAACACATCAAGCTATTATCCGGACCCGACCAACTGGCACAACCGCATCAAGGCGGTGCGCGAAGGCGGCATCGCCGCCGTGGCCGACGCGGTGATTACCGGCTGGCTGACGGCGGATTTCCGCGAGGCGCAGCCGCAGATCGCCGCCATCATGAAGGCGATGCTGATCGCCACGCCGGTCGAGGGCTATCTCGCCGCCTGCGAGGCGCTGAGCACGCTCGACCAGCGCGCGCTGCTGCCGCGGATCAAGAGCCCGACTTTGGTGATCGCCGGCCGCCAGGACATGGCGACGCCGGTCGCCGCCGGCGAATACATCCGCAGCCAGATCCCCGGCGCCAGCCTGACCATTCTCGATGCCGCGCATATTTCCAACGTCGAGCAGTCGCACGCGTTTACCGACGCGGTCGTCGGATTCTTGACGCAACGCTGACAGCCGTCATTGCGAGCGAAGCGAAGCAATCCAGAGAACCACAAGCAAGAACTGGATTGCTTCGTCGCAAGGGCTCCTCGCAATGACAACAGATGGAGAATAAAATGGATGATCAACAACGCCGCGATGTCGGCATGGCGGCGCGACGAAAGGTGCTGGGCGATGCCTGGGTCGACAAGTCGATGGCCGGCAAGAATGCGTTCAACGCCGATTTCATCGACCTGATCACGCGGCACGCCTGGGGCGAGATCTGGACCCGGCCGCATTTCGACGAGCGCACCCGGCGGGTGCTGGTGATCGGCACCATGGTGGCGCTGGGCCAGTGGGACGAGTTCAAGCTGCATGTGCGCGCGGCACTGACGCAAGGCGGCTTCACGCCCGAGGACATCAAGGAAATCCTGCTGCAGCAGGCGATCTATTGCGGGGTGCCGGCGGCCAACCATGCCGTCAAGGAAGCCGCAGCGATCGTTCAGGAACTCGGATTGCTCAAGCCGTAAAGGCCGCTGTCGCGCGCCGGCTGCTCGCTGGTCGTCGCAGGCTTGTCACGCGGCAGCGGCGGCTCGATCGCCATCACCACGGCGGTGCCGAGCAGCAACAGCAGCTCGGTGACGTGCAGCCGCATCGCCGCGAACTCGCCGACCTGGGACGCCATCACCATGCTGGCGAAGCTGATCGCGCTGCCGATGCCGAGCGCCATCGCCAGCGCCTCGTCGCAGCCGCCGGTCTTGCGGATCGAGGCCCGCGTCGTGAACAGCAGGAACACGGCAAAAAACGCCACCACGGTCAGCTTGCCGAGCGCCAGCAGCCAGGCATAGCGCACCGTGCTCATGGTGGTGAGGTTGAGGTGGTCGCTCATGAACAGCGCCAGCGAAATGTTGGGGCGTTCATAAAGGCCCTGGATCGGCGAAATCATGATCCGGAACGCGAAGATGGTCCAGGTCGGAATGAAATAGCATGCCAGAAGCACGCCGTTGAAATTGCTGATCCGCCAAGTCTGGTACATGTCGTTCGCCGCATTCTGCGCGACTCGCTGGCGAGCCCGTGATGTTCGCGGTGAGGTAAGCCCCGTCGACCTGCGCGGGCAACGTAAACCATTTGTTTACCTTAACAGCGGAATTGCGGGGACAAGTCGCGGATAACGCCACAAGGTCCTTGCTATTCAAAAAAATCCCGTGTGCCACACCTGCCCGGCAACTTGCCGGATCCTCCGCCGGCCCGTTGGCCGCGGGCCACGATTCCGGTGCAACCATGGCAGACCCTTGAAGGGTTGAAAGATGGCGCCGGAACCCACTCTGGCGGCGACTCAATTCGGCGCGAAAATCGCCATGTACAGGCTGATTTCCCCGCGGCGCGCCCTGTTGCCGCCCTCTGTCGTCGCTGTTAGAAAAACAGACAGCGACGCAATGCACCGGCTGCCGGTACAGCGCGCCGTCCTCACGCGAACACGGCAGCGCATGGATTATTTCGCCCAGCAGTTGATCAACGGCATCGTGCTCGGCTCGATCTATGGCCTGATCGCGATCGGCTACACGATGGTCTATGGCATCGTCGGCATGATCAATTTCGCCCATGGCGACATCTTCATGATCGGCGGCTTCATCGCGCTGATCACCTTTCTCATTCTGGTCTCGATCGGGCTCACCTTCGTGCCGGTGATCCTGCTGCTGGTGCTGCTGGTGGCGATGGCCGTCACCGCGCTATATGGCTGGACCATCGAGCGCATCGCCTACCGGCCGCTGCGGCACTCGTTTCGCCTCGCGCCGATGCTGTCGGCGATCGGCATGTCGTTCGTGCTGATCAATTTCTCGCAGGTGGCACAGGGCGCCCGGGTCAAGCCGGTGCCGCCGATCATCACCGGCGGCTATACTTTGCATGAAGGCGCCGGCGGCTTCGCGGTACGGCTGTCGAATGTGCAGATCATCGTGGTGATCACCACCATCGTGCTGCTGGCGGTCTTCACCTGGCTGGTCGCCAAGACCCGGCTCGGCCGCGACATGCGCGCCTGCGAGCAGGACCAGACCATGGCGTCGCTGCTCGGCGTCGATGTCGACCGCACCATCTCCATGACCTTCGTGATCGGCGCGGCGCTCGCCGCCGTGGCCGGCACCATGTACCTGCTGTATTACGGCCTGGTCGACTTCTTCATGGGCTTCGTCGCCGGCATCAAGGCCTTCACCGCCGCGGTGCTCGGCGGCATCGGCTCGCTGCCCGGCGCGATGCTCGGCGGCCTCCTGATCGGCCTGATCGAGACCTTGTGGGCGGCGTATTTCTCCACCGAGTACAAGGACGTAGCTGCCTTCTCGATCCTGATCGTCGTGCTGATCTTCCTTCCGACCGGCCTGCTCGGCCGGCCGGAAGTTGAAAAAGTCTGACGGCGCCGTGGCAGCCTCCGCCCCAACAGTGCAGGTTTCACGCGGTCCGGATGTCGCCTTTATCTTCAAGAAGGCACTGATCTCCGCTCTGGTCGCACTGGTGCTGTTCTCACTGATGATCGGCGTCCGCACCGAGGCCGGCCCCTCCGGACAATTGATCTACTGGACCAGGTTCGGCGATCTCGCCGCCATGGTCGGCGTGGTATTCGGCGGCAGCATCGTGATCGAGCTGCTGCGCTATTGGTGGGGCCCGGTCGATACCCTCCGCATCATTCCGCCGTCGACGACCAGGGCGCTGGCGATCGGCCGCCGCGCGCTGGCGCCGGTGCTGCTGATCTTTACCTTCCTGGTGCCGGTGATCTTCTACGACCAACGCTACATCCTCGATCTCGGCATTCTGGTGCTGACCTATGTGATGCTTGGCTGGGGCCTCAACGTGGTGGTCGGCCTCGCCGGCCTGCTCGACCTCGGCTATGTCGCGTTCTACGCGGTCGGTGCCTATTCCTACGCGCTGCTGGCGACCAATTTCGGCCTGTCGTTCTGGATCTGCCTGCCGCTGGCCGGCATCCTCGCCGCGTTCTTCGGCGTGCTGCTCGGCTTTCCCGTGCTGCGGCTGCGCGGCGACTATCTGGCGATCGTCACGCTGGCCTTCGGCGAGATCATCCGCCTCGTCATCATCAACTGGCAGGACCTCACCGGCGGTCCCAACGGCGTATCAGGCATTCCGCGGCCCAGCTTCTTCGGCATCCCGCTGACGCCCGGCGATGACGGCCTCGCCGCCAAACTCGGCATCGAGTTCTCGCCGACGCATCGCATCGTGTTCCTGTTCTATCTGATCCTGGCGCTCGCGCTGCTGACCAATTGGGTGACGATCCGGCTGCGCCGGCTGCCGATCGGCCGCGCCTGGGAGGCGTTGCGCGAGGACGAGGTCGCCTGCCGCGCGCTCGGCATCAACACCACCACCACCAAGCTCACGGCCTTCGCCACCGGCGCGATGTTCGCCGGTTTCGCCGGCTCGTTCTTCGCCACACGACAGGGGTTCATCAGCCCGGAATCCTTCACCTTCCAGGAATCCGCTTTGGTGCTGGCGATCGTGGTGCTGGGCGGCCTCGGCTCGCAGCTCGGCGTCGCCCTGGCCGCGCTGACCATGATCGGCGGCTTCGAGCTGTTCCGCGGCCTCGAGCAGTTCCGCATGCTGGTGTTCGGCCTCGCCATGGTGCTGCTGATGATCTGGCGGCCGCGCGGGCTGATCGGCCATCGCGCGCCGACCGTGTTCCTGCAGCATGACAGAGTGATCTCGGCCGAGCTGGTCGAGGAAGGCCGCGCATGAGCGACGAACCGATTCTCAGCGTCGAAGGCCTGTCGATGCGGTTCGGCGGCATCGTCGCCGTCAACGAGCTGTCCTTCACGGCGCTGCACGGCAAGATCACCGCGCTGATCGGCCCCAACGGCGCCGGCAAGACCACCGTCTTCAACTGCATCACCGGTTTCTACAAACCAAGCGCCGGCAGCATCCGCCTCAGGCACGGCGATGGCGAATTCCGTCTCGAACGGCTCAATGATTTCCGCATTTCGAAAGTCGCCAAGGTCGCGCGCACCTTCCAGAACATCCGGCTGTTCGCCGGCATGACCGCGCTGGAAAACCTGATGGTGGCGCAGCACAACATGCTGATGCGCGCCTCCGGCTACACTTTCCTCGGCCTGTTCGGCGTGCCGTCCTATCGCGCCGCCGAGCAACGCGCGATGGATCTGGCGCGCTACTGGCTCGACCAGATCGGCCTGTTGGCGCGCGCCGATGATGCCGCCGGCAACCTGCCCTATGGCGACCAGCGCCGCCTCGAGATCGCACGCGCGATGTGCACCCTGCCCGCGCTGCTCTGCCTCGACGAACCGGCCGCGGGGCTCAACGCCCGCGAGAGTGCCGCGCTCAGCGAGCTGCTGCTGAAGATCCGCGCCGAGCACGGCACCTCGATCCTGCTGATCGAGCACGACATGTCGGTGGTGATGGAAATTTCCGACCACATCGTGGTGCTGGATTACGGCGTCAAGATCGCCGACGGCACGCCGCAACAGATCCGCGACAATCCCAAGGTGATCGCGGCCTATCTCGGCGCCGACGAAGAGGAAGCCATCGCGGTGATGGAGGCCGGGTCGTGAGCGCGCTCCGTCAATTTTCTTTTCCATGTCAAGGCGTGCCCTCTCGCCGTCATTGCGAGGAGCGAAGCGACGCGGCAATCCAGAGAGCCGCAAGCGAAGGCTGGATTGCTTCGTCGCAACGGCTCCTCGCGATGACGGCGGAGGGGGCCGGCCCGGCCATCACGGGAGCGAGCGCCGCATGAGTAGCGCGACTCCCACCCCCCTGCTCGCCATTTCCGACCTCCGCGCCTCCTACGGCAAGATCGAGGCGCTGCGTGGCGTCGATCTCAGCATCGCCAGAAGCGAGATCGTGGCGCTGATCGGCGCCAATGG
>JACMOT010000256.1 GCA_014377915.1 Tardiphaga sp. | reverse complement strand
ATATCTTGATGGGCGATTGACATAAATCCTATATAGGACTATAAGCAACTCGTCTTGTTCGCGAGGGGCGCTGTCATGAGGCGTCTTGGTAGCGGAGCAGGATGCGGTGTCCCGCGCGCGGGCCTCGCAAGCACGCCCCGGGAGGTTGGCGGTCACCGTCCGGGCCCACTACGGGCCTCTGGCTTGAATCGCTGGACGGGACAGCGAAAGGCGGGCGAAATCCCGCCGGAGTGTCCTCTTCGGAGGTCACGTGCTGGCCCGGAAGAACGGTCCCCCCGCCTAAAATCACCGCGGTGGCGCGCTGACAGGCGCCGCGATTCGTGGTGACACGGATCGCGTCCCAACCACCTACCCAACGCGCCTGTCGGCGCGCTGCCTTGTAACTTGAACATCGCTAGATCTGCTAAGATCGGCAATGCGGTGGCAGGCGGGAGACCGACAAGCCTGAGGGACACCAAGCCCGTAGGGGAGCAAGGTTCTTCGCCTGCCGTTTCATCGAACCCGAACAGTCGCTTGGGCCGCTCAGCGAGCCCGCTTGTGCAAGGATGGGATCAGATGGACGCAATTTATGTAGGCATCGATGTATCTAAGGATCGGCTGGACGTCGCGGTGCGTCCGAGCGGTGAGAGCTTCGCAGTCAGTCGCGATGGCGCTGGGATCGAAGCGTTGATCGCGCGGCTGAAGCTGCTCTCGCCCAAGCTGGTGGCCATCGAGGCAACCGGCGGATTCGAGACGGTGGTGGCCGCGGGCCTGGCCGGCGCCGGCCTTCCGGTGGTGGTGGTCAATCCAGCGCAGGTGCGAGCGTTCGCGCAGGCGCTTGGCAAACGCGCCAAGACCGATCCGATCGATGCCGCCGTGATTGCGCACTTCGCCGAAGCCACCAAACCGCAACTCCGGCAACTGCCTGACGAAACCACGCGCCTGCTGGGCGATCTGGTGGCCCGCCGCCGTCAGATCGTCGAGATGATTGCTGCCGAAAGCCAGCGCGCCCGCCGCGTCACAGCCGCTCGCTTGAAGAAGAGCATCGCGCGGTTGCGCAAGGCGTTGGAGAAAGAGCTGGCGGAGATCGACAGCGACATCTCCGATCATGTGCGCGGCTCGCCGGCCTGGGCCGAGAAGGAAGACCTGCTGGCCTCCGTGCCCGGTATTGGCCCAACCATCGCGCGCACATTGATCGCCGAGCTGCCGGAGCTGGGATTGCTCGATCGGCGGCAGATTGCTGCATTGGTCGGGCTGGCGCCATGGACTCGACAGTCAGGAAAATGGCAGGGCAAGCGCTTCATCGGCGGCGGCCGGTCCAGTGTTCGCCGTATCCTGTTCATGGGCGCCATGGTGGCGGCACGCTTCAATCCGGAGCTCAAGCTGTTCCGCGACAAGCTCGTCGCAGCCGGCAAGCCGAAGCTCGTTGCCATCATCGCCGTCGCCCGAAAGCTGCTCACGATCCTCAACGCCATCCTGCGAGACAAAGTCAAATGGCAGCCAAAAAACGCTTGACCCGAAAGACAGTCGCTCCCCTCATGGGTTCGAGGGGAGGATCTACCGCACAACTCGGGCGCCCGGCGCCGCGAGAGTAAAGGCGGCTGGCTGTTTGACCATTGAACGGGAATTTCGATCGACCGTCGCGCGGGCGGCGCGACGGTCCGGCAGGGGTGGACTTCAGTTCGCCTTCGGCGCGGTCACGATCGGGGTCGCGGCGGCCTGCGCGGCGCGGCCGACGATGACCGTGACGAGGCCGTCACCCCAGATCTTCTTCGCCGCCGCCTTGGCCTGGTCCAGCGTCACGGCATCGACGATGGCGTTGCGCTTTTCGATGTAGTCGATCGATTGCTTGTCGATCTGGTACTGCAGCAGCGCGCCGGCCAGCTTCGACGAGGTGTCGAGCGCCAGCATCTGCGAACCCTTCAGATAGGATTTGGCCTCGTCGAGCTCGGTCTGGGTTGGGCCCTGTTCGGCCAGCCGCTTCACTTCCGCATTGACCGTATCGAGGGTCTCGGTGGCGCGGTCGGAGCGGGTAGCGGTATTGCCGATATAGAGGCCGGAATGCTGCATCCACAGCAGCGAGCCGGATACCGAATAGGCCAGGCCGCGCTTCTCGCGGACCTCGTGATACAGCCGCGACGACAGCGTGCCGCCACCAAGGATGTGGTTGACGATATAGGCCGCCATGAAGTTCGGATCGTCGCGCTTGATGCCGGGGGCGCCGAAGGTGATCACGGTCTGTGGCACGTCGAGTGGGACGAAGAATTTCTGCGGTGGCTTGGCGGCGACGATGTCAGGCACCGGCGTCAACGTCGCCTTGGCGGGCAGGCTGCCAAAGGTCTGGTCGAGCAACTTGCCGAGGGTGGCTGCATCGACGTCGCCGACCACGGCGACCTTCAGCGTGTCCCGGGCGATGATGCGGCCCTTGTAGGCCTTGAGGTCATCGACATTGATGGCCGGCACGCTGGTCAGCGTGCCGCTGGCGGAGCGGCTATAGGGATGATCGCCAAAGGCGACTTCGAGGAATTTGCGGCTGGCAATCGAGCCGGGATTGCTGGTCTCGCGACGCAGGCCGGACAGGATCTGGGCGCGGATGCGCTCGATGTCGACGGCGTCGAAGCGCGGCTGGGTCAGCGACAGCCGCAGCAGGTCAAACGCCTCGTCGCGGTTTTCCGACAGCATCCGCAGCGAGCCGCGGAAATTGTCGCGCTGCGCGGTGTAGCTGAGCTCGATGGCACGGCGCTCGAGCCGTTCATGGAAGGCCTTGGAGTCGAGGTCGGCGGCGCCTTCGTCCATCAGGCTGGCGACCATGTTGGAGGTACCGGACTTGTCGGCCGGGTCCTGCGCGGCGCCGCCGCCGAAGGCGTATTCCATCGCGATCAGGGGCACGGTGGCGTCCTGCACGAACCAGGCCTCGATGCCGCCTGGCGACACCAGGTGCTGGATCTTGGCGGCGGCATGCGACGGCGAGGCGAGCGCGAAGGTGGCGGCGAGAGCGAAGCCGAGGCGCCCGATGTGGCGTGTGATCATGTTCACGATCGCTTCTCCTCGCGCTTCGGCGCGGTGTCCTTGATCAGATAGCCGGTGACCGAGCTCTTCTTGTCGAGCCATTTCTGCGCGACATCGCGGACCTGCTCGGCGGTGACGGCCTTGATGCGGTCGGGCCAGGCGCGGATATCCTCGACGCTGAGGCCAGTGGTGAGGGCGGCGCCATACCAGCGCGCCAATGACGCCTGGTTGTCCTGGGCGTAGATCGCCTCGGCCACCAGCTGGGTCTTGACGCGTTCGAGGTCGGCGGCCGGCACCGCGTTGGCGGCGATATCGGCAATGACCGCGTCCATGGTCTTTTCGACATCGGCGAATTCGACGCCGGGTTTCGGCGATACCGAGATCATGAATTGCGCGCTGTCGAGCGCGGTGCCCTGGTAGCTGGCGCCGGCGGTGATCGCGAGGCCCTTGTCGACCACCAGCGCGCGGTAGAGGTAGGAATTGCTGCCGCCGCCGATGAGTTGCGCCATCACGTCGAGTGCCTGGCTTTCACCGGCCGCCGCGGTGGTGGCCGACGGCGCTAGATAATAGCGGCGTACGCTGGACTGTTCGACGCGCGGATCGGCGAGGGTCACGGTGCGCGAGGCCGCGGGGGTCGGCTCCTGCGGCCGGATCCGCTGCGCGGGAATCGACGGCTGCGCGGGAATGACGCCATAGGTCCGCTCGATCATCGGGCGGATTTCCGGCGCCTCGACATCGCCGGCGATCACCAGCGTCGCATTGTTCGGCGCATAAAAGCGCTTGTAGAAGGCGAGCGCGTCCTCGCGGTCGAGCTTCTGGATTTCCTGATGCCAGCCGATGATCGGACGGCCATAGGGATGGTTGAGATACAGCGCCGCCATCACCTGCTCGGACAGCCGTGCTTCCGGGCTGTTGGCGACGCGCATATTGTATTCCTCGAGCACCACGTCGCGCTCGGGCAGCACATTCTCGTCCTTCAGCACCAGGCCGGTCATGCGGTCGGCCTCGAACTCCATCATCTTGCCGAGCTGGTCCTTGGTGACGCGCTGGAAGTAGCCGGTGTAGTCGGTGGAGGTGAAGGCGTTCTCATTGCCGCCGATGCGCTGCACGGTCTGGGAGAATTCGCCGGCCGGATGTTTCGCGGTGCCCTTGAACATCAGATGTTCGAGAAAATGCGCCAGGCCCGATTTGCCGGGGGTCTCGTCGGGGGAGCCGACCTTGTACCAGACCATCTGCGTCACCACCGGGGTGCGGTGATCGGGGATCACCACCACCTGCATGCCATTGGCCAGCGTGAAGGTGGCGGGCGGCGCGGCGGTCACCGTCTGCGCCGCGGCGAGGCCGGGGGCCAGCAGCAGCGCCAGCGCCGCGACGGAACGAAGGGCCGATCGGGATGATGAGGTCATGATGGGGCTAGCAGCTCCTCGGCATGGGTAAGCGATCGCGCCGGACGCATTCGCGCAAGCAAGCCGATCGCAAGGCAATAGGACAGGACTGAAAATGGAATCGACAGGCGCGCAACACCGGCGCCGCGGTCAATACTTGCCGGTCATCGGGTTGATGTTGGCGGAATTCTGCATGATTTCCTTCGGTCCGGTGCCATAGGCGTAGCCGGACGAAGGCGTCTGATAACCCGAAGGCGGCTGGGTCAAGGAATCCCGCGTCGGCTCGCCCTTGAACTCGGCGGTCTCACCCTTGTTGCCGCCAAACATGGTCTTGAACAGCCCGCCTTCATAGCCGAGCTGCTTCGGGCTGAGCACGATGTTCCGGTTGGGATCGCCGGGAATGTTGCCTTCAACGGTCTGGGTGGGCTTTGAGCGCTGCATCGCCATTTCCTTGGGCGTCAGCGAACGCGCCTCTTCCAGCACGTTGCCCTTGGGGCGCTTGGCAGCTTCGCGCGCCGCATTGCGCTGCTGGATATCGGGATCTTTCGGCCAGTTCGGAACGGACACGGCGGTAGTGTCCGGCGGCGGCAGGGTGATCTTCGGCGGAACCACCAGCGGCGAGCGCTCGCGGTAATCGATGCCTTGGTTCTCCATGTTGGTGCCGCCGAGGCCCGTCATGATGCCCTTGATGATTTTGTCCTCGATCGAGCTGTCGTCGTCTTCGTCATCGGCGGCGCGGGCCGCGCCGGCCGACATCACCAGGCCGATGCCGAGGGCAACCGCGGCCAGCCGGCGGCCGCGCTTCCAGGGCGCCGATGAAGTCTGCACGTTGCAAGTGGCGGTTTCGGTCTTGCGCATCGCAGTCATCCTGTTCAAATGTCTGGCGGATCGCCAATCTGGCGGCGTTCCACTCGCGTCGTCCCTGCATCCGTATCGGCCGGGATCAGGGCGCTTTTGCGGCGGGTAAAGTGAAGAACGAGTCATACAGCAGGGCTACAACCCCGGCAACAATGGCGCAGTCGGCCAGGTTAAACACGTACCAGTTGTAGGTCTGGCCGCCGATCCGGACGTGCAACAGGGCGAAATCGACCACCGCGCCCCAGGCAAGCCGGTCGATCGCATTGCCGATCGCGCCGCCGATGATCAGGCCCAGCGCCAGCGTCGCCAGCCGGGTGTGCGATTTCGCCATCCAGATCGCCAGCGCCACCACGGCGATCGCCTTGATGGCCATCAGGACCGCCTGGCCGGCCGGGCCGGAATCGGAAAACCAGCCATAGGAGATGCCGGTATTCCAGGCCAGCACCAGATCGAAGAACGGCGTCACCTCGACCGCGCCGCGGCGCCCGATGTCGAACACCAACAGCAGCCAGAGTTTTGAGGCCTGGTCGATCAGCAGGACGACCAGCGCGGTCAGGATGCCGGCGCGGAAGAAGGCAGTCACACTGAACTCCCCAGAGTCTGCCATTCGCGCAAAGCCGCGGCGTCGCGCGGCGAGACGTCGGGATATTCGGCGTCTGCGCCGACCGTCGGCAGGATCTTCCACGACCGTGCGCATTTGCTGCCGACCGCCTTTTCGACAACCACGGCGACGCCGGCAACATCGCTCTGCGTAAAGGCGCCGGCCGGAGCGTCATCATTGGTCATCATCGCATTCGAGGTGATGAACACTTCGGCGAGGTCGATATCGGCGAGGATGGCGAAGATCGCGGGATCGTTGACATAGACCAGCGGCGACGCTTCCAGCGACGAACCGATGCGCTTGGCCGCGCGCTCGACTTCCAGCGCGCCGGTGACGACGCGGCGGACATTGCGGATGGTTTCCCATTTCGCAGCGAGCGCGTCGTCGCGATGCTGGCCGAGGCCGTCCGGGAACACCGTCAGATGCACCGACGGCTCGGCGTCGGGCTTGTACATCCGCCAGGCTTCTTCCGCGGTGAAGGACAGGATCGGCGCCAGCCATTTCAGGATCGCGTTGCAGAGCATGTCGATGGTGGTCAGCGCGGCCTTTCGCGCCAGCGACGACGGCGCGTCGCAATACAGCGTGTCCTTGCGGATGTCGAAATAGAACGCCGACAACTCGGTGTTCATGAAGGCTGACAATGACGCGACCACCGTCTTGTAGTCGAATTCCTGATAGGCCTTCCGCACGATCGCGTCCTGCTCGGCAAGCTGATGCAGCATCAGCCGTTCCAGCTCGGGCATGTCGGCGAATGCCACCGCGTCTTCCGGCTTGAAGTGAGCCAGCGTGCCGAGCATCCAGCGCACCGAATTGCGCAGCTTGCGATAGGTCTCGATCGTGGTCTTGAGGATTTCCGGACCGATGCGCTGGTCGTCGGCATAGTCGGTAGCGCAGACCCAGAGCCGCAAGATGTCGGCGCCGGACTGCGCGATGATCTTCTGCGGTTCGACGGTGTTGCCGACCGATTTCGACATTTTCCGCCCGTTCTCGTCGAGCGTGAAGCCGTGGGTCAGCACGATGTCATAGGGCGCGCGGCCGCGGGTGCCGCAGCTTTCCAGCAAGGACGACTGGAACCAGCCGCGGTGCTGGTCGGAGCCTTCCAGATACATCACGGTATCGCGGCCGCCATCGACCTTGCGGTGAATGCTGGCAAGCCCCGGGAAGTGAACGGGGTCTT
>JACMOT010000255.1 GCA_014377915.1 Tardiphaga sp. | reverse complement strand
TCGGCGGCAGCCGCGGCATCGGCGCCGCGATCGTGTCGGCATTCGCCGATGCCGGTGCGGCGGTACTCTTTACCTACGCCGGATCAAAGCCGGCAGCGGACGCGCTGGCGGCCTCAACCGGGGCCGTGGCGGTCCAATCCGACGCGGCGGACCGCGCCAGCATCATCGCGGCGATCCGCGCGGCCGGGCCGCTCGACGTGCTCGTATATAATGCCGGCGTGCTGGTCGGTGGCGACCCTCTGACGATCGATCCCGACGCCGTGGATAGCCTGATCGACGTCAATATACGCGGGCCCTATCACGCCGCGGTCGAGGCGGCGCGAACGATGCCGGACGGCGGCCGGATCCTGGTGATCGGTTCGGTGAACGGCGACCGGACGCCGTTCCCCGGTCTCGCGGCCTATTCGATGAGCAAATCAGCCCTGCAGGGAATGGCCCGCGGCCTCGCCCGCGATTTCGGATCGCGCGGCATCACCGTCAATATCGTGCAACCGGGTCCGACCGACACCGACATGAATCCGGCCGAGGGGCCGGACGCAGAACTGATGCACAGCGTGATGGCGATCAAGCGGCACGGCACCGCGGAGGGCGTAGCGAAGCTGGTACTTTATCTAGCCGGCCCGCATGCCGGTGGCATTACCGGCGCGATGCACAGCATCGACGGCGGCTTCGGCGCATGAATAGCCGAGGGCGGCGCTGCGAGACGGCTGCGTTCGCAGCCCCGAAGGCGACGCCGCCGACGCTCAGTTCGGCTTGATGACTTTGACGAGGTCGCGCGGGTTGGCGTAGTCGAGTTGATAGCGCACGCGCTCGTCCAGCATGTCGGGATCGACGCCGCTGGAGCGCAGCGAGGAGACCCGCTGTTCGCCCTCGGCGCGCTCCTTCTTCAGGCGCACCAGTTCGGACGTCAGCGCGATGATCTCCTGGTCCAGCTCCTGGCGGGCATTGAGGCCGTATTTGCCGGTGTAGGCGTTGACGCCGAAATAGCCGATCATCAGGGCTGCCAGCGCATAGAGCACGAGCCCGGTGAGCAACGATTTGAGCCTTGTATGCCTGACCATGGTCGAAACATGCGACGGCCCGGTTAAGGCAAGCCTAACAACCGGGCCACGGCGACGATTCGAAGCCTATTTCTTCTGCTTTTCGACCCAGGCGGCAAAGGCGTCGATATAGGCCTGCAGCACCGGACGGATAGCTTCCTTGATAATCTCGCCGTTCTCGTCGAACGCATCCCCGACGGCATTCAGGTAAATTTCCGGCTGCTGCAAGACAGGGCCGGCAATGCCCGGCAGGATCCGCTTCAGGTCCATCGCCGCGCTGACGCCGCCCTGCGGACCGGGCGACGAAACGACGATGCCGGTCGGCTTGCCGAGGAACGAGCTCTTGCCATAGGGGCGCGAGCCGACATCGATGGCGTTCTTCAGCACGCCCGAGGTCGCACGGTTATATTCCGGGCTGACGAAGATCACCGCGTCCGATGCCTGGATAGATTCGCGAAACTTGACCCAGTCGGCCGGTGGGGTGGCTTCGAGGTCCTGGTTGAAAAAGGACAGGCCTTCCAGCGTGACGATGTTCAGCTTCAGCGACGCCGGCGCCAATTTGGCAAAAGCCTGCGCGATGCGGAGCGAGAACGAGTGTTTACGGAGGCTGCCGACAATGACGGCAACGGTATGGGTAGTCATGGGATGATCCTCGGGTGAAGCGGCTGGGCGCACGCGGTGTGTGGCCCAGATGTCGGATATCCCGCAACAAGATGCAAGTGCATGAATTAGGCAACGCGACGCGTCGCGCCCGATGCAATCGTGTCGACCGACACATCCTCCCCGTCATCCGCAACGCGGCGCACGAGCATCGATCATCCGTTGACGGCGCGTCTCGATACGGCTTCCACGCTCAGCTTAGTATTTGCGGTGCGACGAAGCCTGCCCCATCACATGGGCGAGGCGGCTCGCCGGGGCCGAACCGGACACGATCCTGTTGGCGTCGTCATGAAAATCCGCGGACGCCCCGGTGGTTACGCCCTGCTCCCCGCTCGGCCACAGACCCAGCACCAGCACCAGGCCCACATTGACCACGACACCAATGACCGTTGTCTGATTCTGCTCCGTAATGGCCAGGCCCGGCATTTTTCCGGCGACCACATGATCGATGATCAGAACGGTTGCCCATAGCGGGATCACGCAGACCGGGTCCCACCCGATATCGCGAATCCGCATCGATTGAAGGGTGAAGATCACCCACATGAAAAACGCCGCGGCAGCCAGCGCGGGTACCGTCGCCTGCTCAAAGGAAAACTCGACAACCCGGTTGGTGTGTTGGAACACATAGCTGGAGATGCCGTAACAGAGTGCCGCCATGACGCCGACCAACACGAGGCTCGCCAGAACATAGATCAACCGCCGCAGCCGTGCGTTGAAGCCGAACAAAAAACCCAGCATGCATGGTCCTTTCGGACTTTAATACCTACCGACCACATCGGAACGGTAAAGCTTTCGAAACCTACTTGAAGATGGTTTCAAAACACTTTCAGACCTGTTTTGAAATAAAGGTGGCCGCCTATTCAAGCCTTTCGACGTTCCGCAAGGTCGGAAACAGCTTCATCCATAGCAGCGCCACCGCGACAGTGCCCAAGCCGCCGATCAGCGCCGCCGGCATGGTACCGAACAGCGCCGCGGTGACGCCGCTTTCAAACTGGCCAAGCTGATTGGAGGCGTTGATGAACAGGAAGTTGACCGCGCCGACGCGGCCGCGCATGTCGTCGGGCGTGGCGAGCTGGACCAGCGACACCCGGATCACCACGCTGACCGTATCGGCGGCGCCCATGATCAACAAAGCGATCAACGACAGCCACACCAGCTCCGACACCGCGAATACCGCGGTGGCGATTCCGAACACGATCACCGCCTGGAACATGCGCATGCCGACGCGGCGCTTGATGGAATAGCGTGCCAGCAGCACCGTCATCAGCAAGGCGCCGACCGCCGGCGCCGCGCGCAGGATGCCGAGACCCCAGGGGCCGGTCTGCAGGATGTCACGGGCATAGATCGGCAGCAGCGCGGTGGCGCCGCCGAGCAGCACCGCGAACAGATCGAGCGAGATGGTGCCGAGAATCGCCGGATTGCGGCGCACGAAGCCGACGCCGGCAAACAGAGCGCGGAAGCTCGGCGGCTCCCGGGCTACGATGGCACGTTCGAGCTTGATCGCGCTGCTCAGCAGGCCGCCGATCACCCAGAAACCGGTCATCAGCGCATAGGGCAAGCCGGTCGAGATCGCATAGGCGATACCGCCCAGCGCTGGGCCGCAGATCATCGCCAATTGCCCGGTGCCGGTGGTCAGCGCGGTGGCCTTTTGCAGCGTGCCGTCGGGCACCACGCCGGGCAACAGCGCAGAAATCGCCGGGCTTTCGAACGCGGTGGCGGCGCCGAACAGCGCCACCGCGACGAAGATATCGGTCACCGTGATCCAGCCGCCATAGCTACCCCAGGCGAGATAGGCGGCAATCAACCCCTGCGCGACCTGGCAGATCCGCACCACGCTGCGCCGATCATAACGGTCGGCGGCGTGGCCGCCGGCAAACACCAGCAGCAGCATCGGCAGGAACTGGACCAGCCCGACCATGCCGAGCTGGAACGCGCTGCCGGTCATGTCATAGACCTGCCAGCCCACCGCCACCGCGGCGATCTGCGACGAGAACCGCGAAAAGCAGCGCGACCAGACGTAGAACAGAAACGGCCGGTGGCGCAGCAGGGTGCGGGAGCCGACCGGAACGACCGCGGCCGCGACTTGATCGAGCGCGGTCATCCCGGCTTGTTCGGATTGATCAGGAATTTCTCGCCCGTAGCGCGCTTGGCATAGGCCTTCAGATTATCGAGCCGCAGCACTTCCCGCAGCGACACCACCTTGGTGTAGTGGCTGGCGAAGGTGGTCTTCAGCTCGTCGGCCACGCGCTGGCGCAGCCGCTGCGCATCGGCCTGGCCGATCTTCTGCAGGAACGGAAACAGCAGCCAGCCGCCCATGCCCCAGGCCATGCCGAAGGTCGGCGAGAACTCGATCGGCTTCGATTCGAGACGGCCATAGACGTAGAGCTGCTTGTGGGTGGTCGAGCCGTAACGGCTATAGACCTTCATGGTCTTCACCGCCGCGGCTTCCATCGCCGTCAGGATCTGGCCCTGCAATCTGCCGCCGCCGGTGGCGTCGAAGCCGAGCGTCGCGCCGGTGGTCACCAGCGCCCCGGTGAGGGCGTCCATGGAGCTCGGCGAGGTCGAATTGCAGACATATTTGGCGCCGAGATCGCGCAGCAGCTTCTCCTGCTCCGCGCTGCGCACGATGTTGACGAGATCGATGCCGTCCTTGAGGCAGATCCGGTTCAGCATCTGGCCGAGATTCGAGGCGGCGGCCGTGTGCACCAGCGCGGTATGGCCCTCGCGGCGCATGGTCTCGACCATGCCGAGCGAGGTCAGCGGGTTGACGAAGCACGACGCGCCCTCGGCGGCCGTGGTGCCGTCCGGCAACGGCAGGCACTCCTTCACCTTCATGGTGCGGTACTGCGCATACATCGCGCCACCGATCATCGCGACCATCTTGCCGAGCAGCGCCTGCGCTTCGGCCGACGAACCCGCCCTGATCACGATTCCGGCGCCTTCATTGCCGACCGGCATCGATTCATCGAGCCGACCGGCCATCGCCTTCATCGCCGCCGGCGGAACGCTGGCCTTCACCACCGGGGCGTCCGGGGTGCCCGAAACCTTCGCCGTGGCCGGATCGGCAGCGCCGATCAGCAGGCCGAGGTCGGAAGGATTGATCGGCGAGCCCTCGATGCGAACGACAACCTCATCCGGACCCGGCTCGGCGATCTCGACCGTGGCCAGCGACAGTTCGAGTTCGCCTGACGCGGTGATCAGCGAACGCAGTTGCAGTCCGGTGGTGCCTTCGACGCCCATTGGAAATCTCCGTTGTTGCGGTGCTTGTCGCTTGAACCGGCGTCAGTAGATGCCGGGGATGATGCGTTTGGTCTCGCGCATATAGGCGCGGTAGTCGTCGCCGAACGCCTCGGTGAGCATACGCTCCTCGAAGTCGATCCGGGTGAAGAACAGGATCGCGATCGCCACCAGCCCGCTGAGCGCGGCCATCGCGTTCGGCAGCAGGAAGGCCTGCGCCAGCGCCCACAGCCAGAACGAGGCATACATCGGGTGGCGTATCAGGCGATACACCCCTGCCCGCACGATCTGGTGGCTCTCGCGGATTTCGAGGCTGGCGGACCATTGCCGGCCGAGATCCTTGTGCGAGCGGCGAAACAGCCACAGCGACAGCCCATAGAGCGCGGCGCCGACGATCACGGCGACATAATTCAGATCATAGTTCAGCGTGGCGGGCCAGCCACTGGCCAGCCACAGCACGGGGATCACGAACAGACCGAGCCCCGCCACGGCCAGCAGGATGCGTTCGCGGCTCCAGCCATGGCTGCGCACGGTCGCGGTGCGGCGTGCCTTGCGGGCATAGGGATAGCGGATCACGAACCACGCGATGACGCCGACGGCCCAGACGTATTTTCCAACAAGGGACGCGGTCATTGTTTTCCGTTCAGGCCATCATGCGGCATGGACGGACGCCCCCAGCGGTGGGTCCGCCGGTTTCGGCACTGCCAAGGCCGATGGAGTCAGCAGCGATCCCTCCCGCCCCAAACGGCCCACACCCCCCCCGGGCG
>JACMOT010000254.1 GCA_014377915.1 Tardiphaga sp. | reverse complement strand
CAGAAGACGGATCACGGCTGATGAGCTACAGGCCGACAAACTCCGTGTCAGTGAGCTACAGACGGTCAATCTGCCGGTTCAGGAGCGAAGTGACTACTATCTGGCGTTGGAAAAAGCCTCAGTCCGGCTCCAAATCCGGGTATCGGCCATTGTGCAGATGCTGGCCTTCGATCCGGTGACCTCTCAGCCGCATCTGCTTGGTGCGGTCCGGTATTTTCAGGAGCGGGCGGGCGAGATCACGGCTGCCGATCTGGCCGTGCCGCCAGAGGCTGTCGCCGATGGCCAGGCGGCGGTTCGCCTGGTTCGGGCGCGCGCGTCGGAATGGCAGATCGACCCCGCCCGGGTCGGTTTCATCGGCTTCTCGGCCGGAGCCATGACGGCGGTCGCGGTGACCATCGAGAGTCCGCCTGACGCCCGGCCGGATTTCGTTATAGCGGTCTATCCTGCGATGCTACCTGTGAACGTGCCGGTCGATGCCCCGCCGATGTTCCTTGTCCTGGCTTCCGACGATCCGCTGTTCGGCGGTCAGGGTTACGGTCTGGTCGAGTCCTGGAAGGCCGCGGGAAGTCCCGTCGAATTCCATCTGTTCGAGCGTGGAGGTCACGGCTTTGGAATGCGCCGTCAGGATCTCACATCCGACCGTTGGCCCCGTGTTCTCCAGGAGTGGATGCACATGCATGGCTGGGCGCCGCCGAGCGACGTCACGGTTGCGCCATGATGGCTGCCGGCAACAGGCTTACCCCGCCTTTTTCGGCTGGCGTTCCACCACGACCATCGCGTTGTCGGCGGCGCGGCTCATCAGCGCGGCGTAGTCCTGGCCGAACAGCGCCTGGCAGAAGCGGATCGCCGCCTTGACCTGCATCTGCCGATAGCCGCGGATCCGGGCATCGCCGGAACGCAGCGACTGCACCAGCGATTCCGTGGATTTTTCGACATATTGCTGCAGGTCGGAATAGGTCCGCAGCGTCACTTCATTGATCGCCAACTCGCTGGCATAGGTGCGGCACACCGCGACGAAATCGATCAGCGCCACGGTCTCGTCGACGTCGACCGGGTCGATCTGCGCGGTCGGTGCGATGTCCTTGTCGGCCCGCTGCCGCAGCAGCCGGCGGACGCGACCCGGCACGCTCTCGATTTCCGACTGCAGCGTGCTGGAAACCTCGACCCGGATCGCGGCCATCTGACGGCCCCAGTTGGAGTCGTTGCGCATGTCGAGTTCGGTGCGCAGCCCGCGCACCCCGTCATGGGCGATCCGGAGATGTTCGGGGACGGCATCGAACTTGCCGCGCTTGATATCGGTCCGCAAATGGGCGGCGACACGGGTGAGATCGGCCAGCGCGATGGTCACGGCCACGCCATAGGGGGTGGCGGCGACGCGGATCTCGTCGTCGGAGGCGGCGATTTTGACCGCCAGACGAATCACCTGCCACGGCGCCGCCAGCCGCTGCATCAGCAGCGACAACGCGAACGGCAGCACCTGCGGCGTCACCAGCGCGGGGCCATTAAGCGTGGAACTGACAGCGGCGAGCTGCGATTCGCCAAAATTCCGCATCATCCCCGGCAGCTTGCCAGCAAAGGCCTCCAGCGCCTCGCGCGCCTTCAGCACGGCACCGATCGCCGGCAGGTCCTCGACCGCATGTGGCGGACCGATACGGGCGGTGCCGCGCCCGCCCGGCGCCATCGCCTTGGTGATCAGCTCGGCGGCGGCCTGCTGGAACCGGCGCACCGCGCGCTCGACTTCGGCGCTGTTGGGCTCGGGCGACACGGATATCGCGGCTTCGAAATCGCGGACGGCGTCCGGCGCATCGCGCTCCAGCCACTGCCACACCGGCAGCAGCGAGGCGCGCCGGATCTGGCCGGGCCGGGCCGCGCCGACGCCTTCGACCAGAAACGGCTCGAGCGACCGAAATACCAGCCGGGTAGGATCCTCGAGCCGCGGCCGCACCGCATCCGGTGAGCCCCGCACCACGCCGCGCAGCTGGTCCAGCACGAAATTGGCGACCTTGACGTCGTCGCCTTTGGCAATCGCACGCTCATACTCGCGCATCAGCAACGCCTGCGACTGCGCCGGCAGCTGCGCCAGATATTCCCGGAGGCGATCGATCGATGTCTTGCTCATATATCCAAAGTCCGCGCTCCCGGCGGGTCAGAGCCGGAAACGACCGCCGTATTTCATAGCAGCCGGCACGTTAAGAAGCCGTTGAGGACGATCTCAGCCGGCGGCGGCCCAGCTGCCTTCCGGACTGCGGCAGGCGGTGCCACGGGCGGTCTTGAGGTCGCCGGCCACCGTGATGGTGTGGGAGAAGCCACGGCATTCCTCGCCCTTCAGGGTATAATTGGGGCCGGCCACGATATTGCCGTAGCGGCCCGAGGCCGGGTTGCGCCATGGCACGGGGGCCCCCGGGGCGCCGCGGTCGAGCGCCGCGATCTGCGCGTCATAGGCCAGCCGACGGTCCTCGTCGTCGAGCGATGCGCCGAGCTTGGCCCCGATCAGGCCGCCGAACGCGGCATTCGTCACCGCGGAGGCGGCATCGCCGCCGGGCAGGCCGATCGCCGACCGGGTGCTGGTATAGGCCCGCGTAAAGGTTCCGCCGCCCGGCCCGCTCTCGGAGCCGGTGACATCGCAGCCGGCCAGCGCAACGGTCGCCGCGACCGCCAGAATCGTGTGGAACTTGAACATGTCGGTCTCTCAACCCTCGGCCGCCGGATATCCTCCGGTTCTGCTGCTCAGGAACGGGATAAATTGGGCGGGAACGGGGCGGTCAGGATATCGGATTGGTTTCCACCTTGCGCGCGACCGAAACAGGCGTGGTGGGTTCAGGAACCGGATTTCCGGCAGCCCTTGCGGCGATTTGCCAGGCGTCGATCGCATCCCGCAATTCCGCAACGGCCTGCTCTTGCGTATCGCCAAACGCCGAGCAGCCCGGCAGATCCGGGGCGAGCGCGATAAAGCCCTGATCTTCCTCGCTGTAGAAGACATGCGCCGGATATCGCTGGGCATCCGTCATCCATCGCTCTCCACATCGCTACCGCCAGAAAACCAGTACTTCTCGATCATCTTCTGCAATTGCCTGGCCTGGTACGGCTTGATCATACCACCCCGATCTTGAAAATTCAGGAGTTCGACCTCGCCTGGCCGGGCAAACGCATTATGGTCCCCTTTTTGACCTTTGGCGACAAAGCCGAGCCATTCTGCAATCTTGCATGCATCAGCGTAGCGAACATTCTTCGCGTTGCTCAAGACTGATGCAATCAGCTTCGCCCGCGTTGCCATTGATTCAATGACCGCAACACCACCACGAGGACTATCGAAGGCCCCTGTCGCCAACAACCATACTGTAGCGCTTTTACGGCTCTGTAAAACGGGATTGGTGCACAGCCCGGGCAGCGCCTCACACCCCCGGCAGTACCAGCTCCGCCCGTAGCCCGCCGATCGGCGCGGCGCCGAGCGTCAGGCTGCCGCCATACAGCGCCGCCAGATCGGTGACGATCGATAGCCCGAGCCCGGAACCCGGCTTGGTCTCGTCGAGCCGCTGGCCGCGGCGCGACACCTGGCCGCGCTCGGTGACCGACAGCCCGCGGCCGTCATCATCGACGATGATGCGCAGCATCGGTGCCGGATCAGCCGCGCCCTGCCGCTCGACCAGCACCTCGATGAAGACGCGGCCATCGGCCCATTTGCAGGCATTGTCGACGAGGTTGCCGGCCATTTCCTCGAAATCCTGCTTCTCGCCGCGGAATCTGGCCGAGGCATCGGCCTCTAGGTCGATGGCGACGTCGCGGTCGCGATGGATCTTCTCCATGGTCCGGCACAGCGCCTCGAGCGCCGGCGCCACCTCGGTGACGGTGCCGACCACCGTCAACCGCGCCGCGATCCGCGCCCGCTCCAGATGATGCGCCACCTGGTCGCGCATCACCTCGGTCTGCTCCAGCACCTTGGCGGCGAACGGGTCGCCGGCGCGGCCATTTTGTTGAAGAATTACGGCTTCATTGACCAGCACCGACAGCGGCGTCTTGATGGCATGGGCGAGATTGCCGACATGGGTACGGGCGCGCTCGACGATGGCGCGGTTGGCATCGATCAGCGCATTGGTCTCGCGCGCCAACGGGGCGATCTCGACCGGGAATTCGCCCTCCAGCCGTTCGGCGCGGCCGGAGCGGATGTCGGCGATGGAATCGGAGATGCGCTTCAAGGGCGCCAGACCAAACCGGACCTGGAAGATGGTGGTCAGCACCAGCACGATCGACAGCGCCGCGAAGGTGCCGCCCAGATAATAGTCGAAGGTACGGGTTTCCTCAAAAATCTCACTGGCGTCGCCGGCGACGCTGACGCGAAATTTGCCGTCGGCGCCGAGATCGACCGGACGCTCGACCATGCGCAGACGCTGCTCCTCGGGGCCGTCGACATAACCCTGGCGAATTCCGGACAGTGTCAGCTCGACGCCCCGGTCCTCAAGCCTCGGCAGCCTCTTGTCCCACAGCGAGCGCGACGCGCGGATCTCGGCCTTGTCATTGTCGACCGGCGCGATTTCCCAGTACCAGCCGGACAGCGGCAGCTCGAACAGTGGCTCGCCCAGCGACGGGGTCTCGTGGTCCGGCGAGTCCGGCGGCGTCGCCACCTCGGCCACCAGCGTGCGCAGATAGAGGTTGAGCCTGCGGTCGAAGGCGCGCTCGGTGGCGCCGCGGTACACCGAGGACAGGATGATGCCGGTGATGACGAGGATGATCACCACCCAGCCGGTCGCCGACACAAACAGCCGCGTCGCCAGCGAACTCGCGCGCATCAGTGCAACGCTGGGAGATCGTTCCCCGGACGCGGTGCACCAGACCGCTTTTTGGCGGCATGGTGCGCCGCGGATCCGGGGCCCCGGTTTCGGGAGGAAGAAACCGGGATCCCGGATCTGCGCAGCGGCATAAGGATGCCGCGACGCGTCCGGGAAACGGCTCCGCGCTGAACGGATTCCAGCGCCATCGCTCAGGCGCCCGCCACCGGCGGCGTCAGCAGATAGCCGAGGCCGGGGACGGTCTGGATGATGCCGACGTCGAGCTTCTTGCGGATGCGGCCGACGAACTCCTCGATGGTGTTGCTGTCGCGATCGAAATCCTGGTCGTAGAGATGCTCGACCAGCTCGGTGCGCGAGATCACCCGGCCGGTATGGTGCATCAGATAGGCCAGCAGGCGATATTCGTGGGATGTCATCTTGATCGGATTGCCGGAGACGCTGACGCGGCCGGTGCGGGTGTCGAGCGATACCGGCCCGCAGGTCAGT
>JACMOT010000253.1 GCA_014377915.1 Tardiphaga sp. | reverse complement strand
CTTGGTATCCAGGTTGACGACGAGGTCGCCGGTCTGGATCACCGACTGGGCATGGCCCTTGGAGCGGCGCACGATCGCATGGATGCGGGCGACGAGTTCGTCCTTGTGGAACGGCTTGGTCATGTAGTCGTCGGCGCCGACGCCGAGGCCCTTGACCTTGTCCTCGATGCCGGCGAGGCCGGAAAGGATCAGGATAGGCGTCTTGATCTTCGACACCCGCAGCTGCTTCAGCACATCATAGCCGGACATATCCGGAAGATTGAGGTCGAGCAGGATAATATCATAATCGTAGAGCTTGCCGAGATCGACACCCTCTTCGCCGAGATCCGTCGTGTAGACGTTGAAGCTCTCGGATTTGAGCATCAGCTCAATCGACTGCGCTACCGCGCTATCATCTTCTATAAGCAAAACGCGCATGCCAGTCCCCTTTAGTCGCCGCTCCGGGCGTCAGGTCGGCCGCACTTGCGGCACCAAAAAACGCCTTTGAACAACTGATTCGGATCCTGACGACATATGGTTAACAAAACCTGATTCCTTTGCGCAAGACCAAACCGTGCAATTTTTGTCGAATCGCCATAAGATATTGCAGCCAAGACGTTTTTTGTTTCCGTTGCCGTTCAAGTTCCACATTAAGAGCCAGCGGTAACCGACTCTCTCGACTCGCCCTTCGTTCTGAAAAGCAAATGCTCTCAGCAGCCTCAGACAATGACGTAATGATTAACGATGCGGGTAAACACCGGGTTAAGAGCCGTTCAGCAATGCGTAGAAACTTAAGGCTTTCGCAATGAAGGCGCTCGCGGAACAGATTACCGATCTCGACGGCGTCAACATCTATGGCCGCGTCGTCGGCGTGCGAGGATTGATGGTCGAAATCGCCGGTCCGATCCATGCCATGTCGGTGGGGGCACGGATCGTGATCGAGACCGGTACAAACCGCTTCATCCCCGCCGAGGTGATCGGGTTTTCCGGCAGCAATGCGGTGGTGATGCCGTTCGCGGGGCTGGAAGGCGTTCGCCGCGGCTGCCGCGCGGTGATCGCCAATGCCGCCAGCCAGGTGCGGCCTTCGATTTCCTGGCTGGGGCGGGTTGTCAATGCGATGGCCGAACCGATCGACGGGAAGGGGCCGCTGGAGCAGGGGCCGGCGCCGATGCCGTACCGGAACTCGCCGCCGCCGGCGCATTCGCGCAAGCGGGTCGGAGCGCCGCTCGATCTCGGTGTGCGCTCGCTGAATACGTTTCTGACCTGCTGCCGCGGCCAGCGTATGGGCATTTTTGCCGGCTCCGGGGTTGGCAAGTCGGTGCTGCTGTCGATGCTGGCGCGTAACGTCGATGCCGATGTCTCGGTGATCGGCCTGATCGGCGAGCGCGGCCGCGAAGTGCAGGAATTTCTACAGGAGGATCTCGGCGACGAAGGTCTGGCGCGGGCCGTGGTGGTGGTGGCGACCTCAGACGAGCCAGCCCTGATGCGGCGCCAGGCGGCCTACCTGACCATGTCGATCTCGGAATTTTTCCGCGACGAGGGCAAGGACGTCATGTGCATGATGGACTCCGTGACCCGCTTTGCGATGGCGCAGCGCGAGATCGGCCTGTCGGTGGGCGAGCCGCCAACCGCCAAGGGCTATACGCCGACGGTATTCACCGAATTGCCGAAGCTGCTCGAGCGTGCCGGGCCAGGGATCAATGAGGGCTCGATTACCGGTATTTTCACGGTGCTGGTGGATGGCGACGACCATAATGAGCCGGTCGCCGACGCCGTGCGCGGTATTCTCGACGGCCATATCGTGATGCAGCGCGCCATCGCCGAGCGCGGCCGCTATCCGGCGATCAACATTCTGAAGTCGGTGTCGCGGACGATGCCGAAATCCTGCGATCCGGTCTATCTGCCGACCATCACGCGGGCCCGCCAGATCATGGCGACCTATTCGGACATGGAGGAGCTGATCCGGCTCGGCGCCTACCGCGCGGGCTCCAGCCCCGAGGTCGATGAAGCCATCCGGCTGCACGAGCCGCTGGAGAGCTTTTTGCGGCAGCGCAAGGACGAAGTCGCCAGTTTGGCGGCAGGATACCAGCAACTCGAGCAAATCGTTGGTAGTTTGGAAACGGAACGCTAACTTTGTCAGGCCATCATCTATTCAGAGTAGAGATTCTACCGGTAGCGCCTTCGCGGGCGACCGGATCTGTCCCGCGTTGAGACTGGGACTTCTGGGGAGTACGAGTCGATGAAGTCACGTGACACGCTGATCCGATTGAAGAAGTTTCAGGTCGATGAGAAGCGCCGAAGGGTCAACCAGATCGAAGGCATGATCGCCGACTTCCAGCGCATGTCGGTTGATCTCGAGCGCGAGATTCAGACCGAGCAGGACCGCGCCGGCATTCAGGATCCTAGCCATTTCGCCTATCCGACCTATGCCAAGGCCGCGATCCAGCGCCGCGAAAACCTGACGCGGTCGGCCGATGAATTGCGCATCCAGCTCGAAGACGCCAAATCGCTGCTTACCGAGGCGTTCGAGGAATTGAAGAAGGTCGAGCTGCTCGACGAGCGCGACCAGGCCCGCGAACGCGCCGAGGAAAACGCCCGCGAACAGGCGGACCTCGACAGCATCGGCCTGATGCGCGCCCGCATCGGCGCCGTCGCCTGACGTCCAGGCGACGCCCACCCCGCGGCGATCAATCGAATTATCGAGCCCGGGCCGCGAGGTCCGGGTTTTGTTTGGCCGTCCACAGTCTGAGAGCCGACATGGCGGCGGTGGCTGGATATATGCTACCAGACAAATAGACTATCGCCATGGATTGCCGGATCGTGAACTGTACCTTGAGGTTGAGGAAATTGAATGCTGACGCCAGCTGAACTCGTCTGGCTGATCGCCGCGGTTGCAAAGGGGGACGAGGCCGCATTCGAGCGCCTCTATGCCGCGACGCGCGCGAAACTCTTTGGCGTTGTGCTCCGTATCTTGCGCAGACAGGATCTCGCGGAGGAGGTCATCCAAGAGGCCTATGTGAAGATCTGGAACAGCGCCGGAAAATTCAATCCCGGGCTCGCTTCGCCTATCACGTGGATGGCATCGATTGCCCGCAACCGGGCGATCGATGTGGTTCGTAAGAAGACCGAAGTATCCATCGAAGAAGAGCCTGCCGCGATGGAAGTCGCCGCTGATACGCCCGACCCGCTCGCGCGTCGGGAAATGACCGAGGAACTGAAACGCCTGCTGGAATGCGTGGGACGGCTGGAGCCGGACCGCCAGAAACTGGTGCTGCTTGCCTACTACAATGGATGGAGTCGCGAACAGCTCGCGACCAAGTTTGAAACGCCGGTGAACACCGTGAAAACGTGGCTGCGTCGCAGCATGATGGATATCCGGGAGTGTCTGGGACTGAAATGATGGCCTATAGCGAAGATCATATCGCGCTCGCAGCGGAGTATGCACTCGGCACACTGGATGCCGATGAGCGCACGCAGGTCGAGGCCATGATGTCCGTCGACAAGGACTTCGCCGCGCTTGTCGAGGCGTGGGGGCGAAAGCTCGGCGTCCTGAACGAGATGGTCGGGCTGGTCGAGCCGCGCCCCGAGGTGTGGGAAAAAATCAGGGTCGCGATCGGTAGTTCGGTCGCGCAGGAAGCGCTTGTATTGCCGGAGGCGCCGCGGCCGGTGGTCGCCGCGGTAGTTGCCAACGACAACGCCGATGAAGCGGCGGCGCGCGCGGAAGCCGTCGCGGCCAGTGCCAATGTTATCGTATTCTCGCGGCAGGCACAGCGCTGGCGCAATGTGGCGACCGGAATGACCGCCATTGCCGCCGTGCTGGTCGCGATGATCGCGGTGCAGGCCTATCGTCCCGAATTGCTGCCGGACGGGTTGCGCCCCAAGCCATTGCCGCAGGTAGCGCAGATTCCGGCACCGGCCCCTTTGAGCGCGGCGGCGCAGGCGCAATATGTGGCGCTGCTGCAGACCGATGCCACGTCGCCGGCGTTTATCCTCACGGTGGATGCGGTGACCAAGAACTTTACAGTCCGGAAGGTCGGCGCCTCGCAGCAGCCTGGCAAGGATTACGAATTGTGGATCGTGTCCGACAAGCTGGCGCGTCCGCGGTCGCTCGGCGTGATCGGCAGCAACGACTTCACCACCCGCGCGGCGCTGGCGGCCTATGATCCGGACACCGTCAATCAAGCGACCTATGCCGTGACGGTTGAGCCCGAAGGCGGATCGCCGACCGGGCAGGCGACCGGTCCGATCGTCTATACCGGCAAGCTGATCGAAACCGTTCCGTCGACACGGTAATCCGTGTGCCTTGTCGTCAACGCGCCGCGGTCATCCAGCCATCCAGTTCTTAACGGCTGGATGGCTTCGCTGTTTCGTCACGAGTTCCAGGCGCGCGCGTCCAGACTCCAGACAAAGAAAAACGCCCGTGGGGAGCGGGCGTTTTCCGTTTGAAGTCCACCCGGGGGAAAGTGGAGCTTCGCGATATTCACGTGGCGACCTTGGGGGACATCGCCGCGCGAATTCCTGAATGACTATCGGACCAGATTGGCATTCGAGCTGGACACTGCGACGGGCGCGCCGGCCTTGATCACCCTTGCCGTCTGGGTGAAGCTTTCCTCGGAGTTGACGCGCGCGGAAATCCCGAACCCGGCGACAAAGATCCCAGCGATCAGGGCAACGATAACGACCTTGAGGTGAGTCATGCGATCCGCGCTGTAAATTGAGTGGTTCATCGAAACGCTCCTGCGTTGTACTGCCCACGTCCCTCTGTCTGGGTCGCCGTCGCCAGGTTCAACATCTCATGGATAGAAACGTGGTGACTCGACCGTGCGTTCCAAAGGTCTGATCACAAGGCAGTGAAAAGACGTGAGCCGACGCGATTGCGGCTCATGCCGACATTGCGATAATATAAAATAAACTAATATATTCAATGCGATAACGAAATCTCATGGGCGTGGTCGGGCGGAAGCCAGCGGCGCGTCATTCTGTCAAAACGCTTGTCTGTGACGAATATGCATCGATTTTGAAAGGGCCGGCAGGCCTGATCAGACGCTGCCGACGGTCTTCAGCTTGGCGCGCGGGTGGATTTCGGCCTGTGACAGCACGGTAGTCTGCGACCGGAACCGCTCGACCAGCGAGCGCACGAACGGCCGGATCGAGGCCGAGGTGACAAGCACCGGCGCTTCGCCCTCGCGTGCGGCCTGTTCGAAGCGACCACGCACCGTTGTCATGAATTCCGACAGCCGCGACGGCTGCATGGCCAGGCTGCGGTCCTCGCCAGTACCGATGATCGACTCGGCGAAGGCCTGCTCCCATTTCGCTGACAGCGCGATCAGCGGCAGATAGCCATTGTAGGAGGTATTTTGCGCGCAGATCTGGCGGGCTAGGCGGGCGCGCACGTGCTCGACGATGGTCGAGGGGTTGCGCGAGAACGCCAGGGCGTCGGCGACACCTTCGAGGATGGTCGAGAGGTCGCGGATCGATATCCGCTCGTTCAGCAGTAACTGCAGCACGCGCTGGATGCCGGACACGGTGATCAGGCTCGGCACGATGTCCTTGACCAGTTCGCCCTGTTCCTTCGGCAGGTCCTTCAGCAGCTTCTGTACTTCGCCATAGGACAGCAGGTCTGCGGTATTGCCCTTCAGCAGTTCGGTCAGATGCGTTGACAGCACCGTCGCGGCGTCGACGACGGTGTAGCCCTTCATGGTGGCTTCCTCCTTCAGCGAGGCGTCGACCCAGGTGGCCGGTAGCCCGAAGGTCGGCTCGGTGGTATGGATGCCCGGCACGTTGACCTGGTTGCCGCCGGGATCCATGACCATGTACTGCGCCGGCCAGATGCGGCCGGTGCCGGCATCGACTTCCTTGATCTTGATCACATAGGTGTTGGCCTCGAGCTGCACATTGTCGAGGATGCGCACCGACGGCATCACAAATCCCATTTCCACCGCCAGCGATTTGCGCAGCGCCTTGATCTGTTCGGTCAGGCGATCGGTCCCGTCGGGGCCGTTGACCAACGGCAGCAGCGCGTAGCCGAGCTCGATCTTAAGATCATCAATCTTCAGCGACGCCGAGATCGGCTCGTCGGCGGCTGCGGAAGCCGCTGCCGCGGCGACCGCGGGCGCCGCGGCAGCCTGCGCCTCGGCGGCCTTGACGACCTTGTTGCGCTTGCCGGCGCTGTACGAGAGATAGGCGGCGCCGCCGCCGAGCGCGAGGAAGGGCAGCATCGGGATGCCCGGCAACAGGCCAAGCACCAGCATCACGCCGGCCGACATGCCGAGCGCCTGCGGATAGCCGGAGAGCTGCTTCATGAGCGCCTTGTCGGCGGCGCCGGAAATACCGGCCTTCGACACCAGCAGGCCGGCCGCGGTCGACACGATCAGCGCGGGCACCTGGGTGACCAGACCGTCGCCTACGGTCAGCAGCGTGTAGGTGCGGGCGGCCTCGCCGAATGACAGGCCCTGCTGGGCCACGCCAATGATGATACCGCCGATAATGTTGATGAAGACGACGAGCAGGCCAGCGATGGCGTCGCCGCGCACGAACTTCGAGGCGCCGTCCATGGCGCCGAAGAAGCCACTTTCGTCCTCAAGGTCCTTGCGGCGCTTTTTCGCGGTGGCCTCGTCGATCAGGCCGGCGGAGAGATCGGCGTCGATCGCCATCTGCTTGCCGGGCATGGCGTCGAGGGTGAAGCGCGCCGCGACTTCCGCGATACGGCCCGAACCCTTGGTGATGACCACGAAATTCACGATCACCAGGATCGCGAACACGATGATGCCGATGACGAAATTGCCACCCATCACGAAATTGCCGAACGCCTCGATGACGTGGCCGGCGGCGGCGGTGCCCTCATGGCCGTGCGACAGGATCAGCCGGGTCGACGCCATGTTGAGCGACAGTCGCAGCATGGTCGAGATCAACAGGATGGTCGGGAACGCCGAGAATTCCAGCGGAGTCTGGATGAACAGCGCCGTCATCAGGATCAGGATCGACAGAGTGATGGAGATCGCCAGGAACAGGTCCAGCACGATCGCCGGCAGCGGCATGATCAGCACGACCAGGATGGTCAGGACGCCGAACGCCAGTGCCAGATCGCCGCGCAGCACCATGCTGCGTAAATCGGTGAAGGTGAAGCCGCCCTTGGGCGCCCCCAGACCCTGACCCGCGATCAAATCCGTCATCGTTGATGCTTCCTCCCGCGAAAATCGCTCGCGGGCGCCGAATCTTTGCGCGGCAGCCGGAGGGCCGCCGATCCGCAAGTGAGGCAACGCACTGGCATCCACGGGCATTCCCCCGATCGGCTGACGACACGCGATTCCACCCGGCAATTTTTGCCGTGTGTATGGTTATCAAACGGTTAACGCCGGCGCGTTGGGCGGCTCGCCACGGCTATTTCAAGTGGTCTGCATTGCATTTGCCTATTTTCGCGGCAGATCACTTGACCTCTGCCAAAGGTGCGACGAAGTTGCGGCCGTGTCCGTCGCCAGCCTTTCCAGGGATTCGCTGCCATTCGTTCCTGACTCCCGTCAGGCGTGGAACAGGCTCGCCATTGCGCTGGTCATCGGCTCGCTGGGCTGTGTCGGGATGTGGTCGGTGGTGGTGGCGCTGCCGGCGGTACAGACCGAGTTCGGAGCTTCGCGCGGGGAGGCTTCGCTGGCGTTCACGGTGGCCATGGTCGGCTACGGGCTGGGCGGAGTTATCGCCGGCAAGCTGACCGACCGGTTCGGAATCGTTGCCACCATCGCGCTGGCGGCGATCCTGATGGGCTTCGGCTACATCGCCGCGTCGCAAGCGGCGGCGCTGTGGCAGTTCAACATGATCCATTTCGTGATCGGCGCCGGCGCATCCGCGACCTTCGGGCCGCTGATGGCCGAGGCGTCGCACTGGTTCAAGCGTCGCCGCGGCTTTGCCGTCACCGTGGCCGCGACCGGCAGTTACGTGGGCGGCGCGCTCTGGCCCCCGCTGATCGGATGGGGCATCGAGAGCCATGGCTGGCGGGCGACCCATATCGGGATCGGGCTGGCCAGTTCACTGCTGTTGCTGGCGATGCTTGTCATCCTGCGCTGGCAGACCGGCGCCGGCTCGCGCCGCAGCCATCTCGACGCGCCGCCGCCCGAGGTCGACCTCCAACTCGGCAGCAATGCGCTCACTGGTCTGCTGTTCGTAGCGGGCATCGCCTGCTGCGTGGCGATGGCGATGCCACAGGTGCATATCGTCGCCTATTGCGGCGACCTCGGTTACGGCGTCACGCGCGGCGCCCAGATGCTGTCGCTGATGCTGGCGTTCGGGATCGTCAGCCGCGTGGGCTCGGGATTTCTGGCCGACCGCATCGGTGGCCTGCGCACGTTGCTGCTGGGATCGGTGCTGCAGGGCGTCGCGCTGCTGTTCTACCTGTTCTTTGATGGTCTGACGTCGCTCTACATGATTTCCGCGATGTTCGGCCTGTTCCAGGGCGGCATCGTGCCGGCCTATGCCATCATCATTCGTGAAGCGATGCCGGCATCGCAAGCCGCCGCGCGCGTTGGCATCGTGATCCTTGGTACTGTCGTCGGAATGTCGCTGGGCGGCTGGCTTTCCGGGGTGATCTTCGATGCTACCGGTTCCTATGCCGCGGCTTTCCTGAACGGACTGGGCTGGAACGCGCTGAACATTACCGTCATCATTGCGCTGCTGCTGCGTTCAAAGCGACGTTCGCAAGCGTAGCGACGGGCGGTCGCTATGTTATGTCGGCGACACCGCGATTAGCCGCCGCCATGTCGGGTACGGGTCGCGAATTATGTGGTTTGATCAATTTCGTATTATGTAACTCGTAACCCTCTGTTGGTAGTATGATCTAATATTTACTGAGTAATTCGCATCGTTTCGATGCGGCTGCATTTTGATAGTCGATACATAGTCAGGGCGTTATTTTGATCAATTCATTTTGGCGGTTGGTGCTGCGATTTCGCAGCGACCGACGCGGAAACATCGCGCTGCTGTTCGGGCTTCTGGCGGTACCGCTCACGATCTGCCTCGGATGCGCCGCCGACTATACGCGCGCCGCAAGTATCCGGGAATCCTTGCTGGCCGCGGCTGACGCGGCAAGCGTGGCGGCCGTTTCGGCCCAGTCGCCGGGCTTTCTGGCCGCTCAGTCGATGACGGCCGACGGGTCGGTTCCCGCCGCCATCACCGACGCGACCAACTTTTTCAACGGCAGGATTTCGACGGTCGGCGGTTACAGCTCGGTGACCCTGACCGTGAAGGTGAACAAGGTCGGCGCGATTTTGACCTCCTCGGTGAACTTTTCGGCAGTCGTGCCGACCACTTTCATGGCCATCGCCGGCTGGCGCAACCTGACGGTGACCAACGCATCGTCTTCGGCCGCTTCGCTGCCGACCTACCTGGATTTCTACCTGATGCTCGACGTGTCGGGCTCGATGGGACTGCCGTCCAATGACAGCGAGCAAGCCCGGCTCGCGGCGATCAATCCGGACAACTACTCCTCCTACCCCAAGGGCTGTACCTTCGCGTGCCACTTTTCCGCCAGCAATGCCTGTCCGGATTCCGGACAAAAATACAGCACCGGCGGTAAATGCATGGGCTACAGCCTGTCGCGAACCGCGGGGAATGTGGCCAATACGCCGGTCACCGGCTGTTCGGTTCCCGGCTCGTCAGCTTGCATCCAGCTGCGTGCGGACGCGGTCGGCAACGCCGTCCAGCAGCTGCTGGTGACGGCCAACGCCAAGGGAAAAGTCTCCAACCAGTTTCGTGTCGGGCTCTATCCCTTCATTCAGAAACTGTACACCTATGCCGCGCTGACCAGCAGCCTGGCGGGATCGACCAGCACCCCCGGCACCATCAACTACGCAGCCGCCAACCTCGCCACCCTGCTCGATACCGGCGTCAATACCAGCCTGGGATCCGGCGGAACGCATTTCGAAAACGCTTTTCCGTCGATGAACAGTGTTATCACCAGCGTGGGAACCGGCACCACTTTCAACGACACGCTGCCGTTCGTCTTTCTGATCACCGATGGCGCGCAGAACAATCAGACGCAATCGGGCGGCACCTGGTCTGGAAACAACAACGCGACGGTGATCGACAGTACCTTGTGCACCAAGATGAAAAGCCGTGGCATCGTCATTTCCATTCTCTACGTGCCCTACCAGACGATTCAGAACCCCACCAGTTTCGGCAACAATGAGGATTATGCCGTCAACGCGATTATTCCGAATATTCCGGCGGCGCTGACAAGCTGTGCCTCACCCAAATTCTTCTTCACGGCGAACACGCCGGATGACATTACCACCGCGCTGAATGCCATGTTCAATCAGGCACTCGTCACAGCGCACGTCACCAATTAGCGACGGCGGGGGTCAGCTTGGTATGTCAATCAGCATCGGATCGGGACCCCGGAGCCTGGTCATGAGAGTGGTGAACACATCGCCGTTCCGCAATCGCTCACGGTTCTTCGTGAAGGGTCGGGTTCCAGACTCGGTCGCCCGGCGATAGCCTTCCAAACCAGCGGTGCAACAGGTTGTGGTCCAGTTGCTCCATCAGCCAGCGTTCCGAGTGGATGCCACGGAACACCTGCAGCAGCGCGCGGAGCAATTGTTCCGGCGGGATCGAGGGACGGCCTTCCTTCGCATGGAGGTTGGCAAAGATGCGGCTCATCTCGCCCAGCACATCGCGGACCAGCGCCCGGATTTTCCTCAGCGGATGGTTCTGCGGCACCCGCGCATCCCGACTTCCACTGCTTCACCAGCAAATTGAATCAGTAAATCAGCGCTGTCGCGAGAGGGGGCAGCAAACTGCTAGCCCTTCTGCATGCTCGAACCGCTGCACATGAGGCGGCCACCGGGCCTGGCTCTCGCGACGGCGCGGCTTGACATAGGATCAACGTGCCGCAATGACCACGATCACGCCCTGTGAAAACGGGGTCGGCGCTGTCGCGCGCATGGCGACCGCCTTGCGAGGCAAGATATCCCTGAGGCGTTCGATGCCAATTTCGACAACTGTTCGTCCGACACTTTCCTTGGTGGTAATCACCCGCAACGAGGAAGCCAATATCGCCCGCTGCCTGCGCTCGGTTGATTTTGTCGACGATGTCGTGGTGGTGGACAATGGCAGTACCGATCGCACCGTCGAGATTGCGCGCTCGCTCGGCGCGCGCGTATTGGTGACACCGGACTGGCCGGGCTATGGACGTCAAAAGGCCCGTGCGCTCGATCTGGCGACCGGCGACTGGGTGCTGTCGCTGGATGCCGATGAGTGGATCGAGCCGCAATTCTCATCCGCCGTCCTGAAGGCGATGACCGATCCGAGCCCGCCGGACGCCTACAAGACGCCGCGTCGTTCGCGCTTTTGCGGCAAGATCGTCCGTCACAGCGGCTGGTCGCCCGATTATGTGGTTCGCCTGTTCAGGCGCGGTCATGCCCGGTTTTCAGACGACATGGTGCATGAGGGACTGATCGTGCCGGGCCGCATCAGCCGCGCCGCGTTCCGCATCGAGCATGACGGCATCACCTCGTGGATCGACGCGCAGCGCAAGATCGACCTGTATTCCGACCTTGCCGCGCAGCGCATGCATGACGAAGGCAAGCGGGGCGCCCCGCTGCAGCCGTTCCTGCACGGTTGGACCGCCTTCCTCAAGGCGCTGGTCTACCGCGCCGGCTTTCTCGACGGATCGGCTGGATTGGGCGTCGCCGAATATAATCGCCGCTACGCGCGTGACAAATGGATCAAGCTGTCGCGCCTCGGCAGGTAGATCGTGCCTCGATGGTGCATCGCCGACATGGCGGTGACGCTGCAACCGGCGATCAGACGACGCGGTTCTCCAGCGTGCCGATGCCCTCGATCCGGCACGTCACGACGTCGCCGCTCTGCAGCGCCCGCGGCGGCTCCATCGCATAGCCGACACCGGACGGCGTCCCGGTGGCGATGATGTCGCCGGGCTCCAGCGTCAGGCCGAGCGAGAGCTCGGCGATGATGCGGGTGATCGGGAAGATCATGTGTCGGGTGTTCGAGCGCTGCCGTATGGCACCGTTGACGCTGAGTTCGATATCGAGCGACTGCGGGTCGGCAATATCCCGCCGCAGCACCACGCTGGGACCGATCGGGCAGCTGCCGTCGAGGCCCTTGCCCTTGAACCACTGGTCGTGCCGGCGCTGCAGATCGCGCGCGGTGACGTCGTTGATGATGGTGTAGCCGAAAATATGATCGAGCGCCTCGGCTTCCGGGATGTCGCGGCCACGCTTGCCGATGATCAGGCCGAGTTCGACCTCGTAGTCGAGCTTCTCGGTCAGGCCGGCATGGCGCAGGATCACGCCGCCCGGCGCCACGATGGCAGTCGGCGGCTTGGTGAAGAATTGTGGATATTCCGGCAGCTTGATTTCGGTGCCGCGCTCGCGATAGCCCTCGGCAACGTGATCGACGTAATTGCGCCCGACGCAGAACACGTTCTTCGAGGGCCGCGGAATCGGTGCCAGCAAATTGACGTCGGCAATTGGAAGCGTCGCATCCTTGAGGCCGCCGGCCTCTGCCAGCCGCATCAATTCGTCGGCGGCGGCGATTCCAGAGGCACCGGCATCGATCAGCGACAGCAGGCTGTCGAAAGCCGCCGCCGACACCGATGCAATGCCGGGGGTGGCTGACAGCGCGCGTTGCAGATCGAGGATTGCATCGTTGCCGATCAGGACGCCAAGCCGCGCGGGTCCGTTTTTCTGGAAGGTCACGAATTTCATGATGGGTCTCTGTCACATGTTGCGGCTGGCGGGCAGCGGTTACTTGGCTACCGCTGTAGCGGCGATATCGCATCTGTTCAACGTGCTTTCATCCCCGGCTGCCGCGCGGGCGTCACCGCCGAGGCAGGCTGATCGGTGGGTCGGCATTGCCTGCAAATAAAATACCGCAGCGCACTGTCGCTCGATCTTCGCAGCGTCAGGTCGGCTTGTAGCCGATCCCGTCCATGATCGTCTTCCATCGCTTGAGATCGACGTCCATCCGGTCACGCATTTGCGCCGATGTCGATGTCTGCACTTCCATACCCATGTCCAGCAGACGCTTTTCCACCTCGGGTGTTTTCAACACGGCTCGCAATTCGTCGCCCCATGCCTCGATGAGGTCGGACGGCGTATTCGCCGGGGCGAAGAAGGCGTACCAGCCAAGAATGTTGAGTGAGGGATAGCCGAGGCTGATGCCGGTGGGCAGATCTGGCGCGGAGGCGGGTGGCCGGTTGCCCGAGGTGAGCAGGATTTTGACGACCCCCGAACGGTGATGCTCGATGAAGTCGGTGATCGAGCCGCAGCCGGCGGTGATGTGGCCGCCTTGCAGGTCCGACACCAGTGGCGTGGCACCGCGATAGGCCACCGCTTCCAACGGCACCCCGATCGCCTGGCCGGTCATCAGGCCGAAGAAGTGCGTGAACGATCCCATCGCCGTCGTGCCGAACGAATTGCGCGCCGGATTCTGTTTCAGCCAGGCGATGTATTCGGCCAGCGTGTTGACGCCGATCGTGGGCGACACGCAGTACACGGTCTGCAGCGTGCCGGCGAGCGTGATCGGCGTCATGTCGGTCCGCGGGTCGAATGGAATCGAAATCATTGAAAGCTTTTGCGCCACAGTGGCGGACGGCATGAAGCAGATCGTCGCGCCGTCGGAGGGGCTGCTCTTGAGCGTCGCGCCCGCGATGGTACCGGACGCGCCGACCTTGTTTTCGATGATGATGTTGCGCCCGGTGCGTTGTTTCAGCGGTTCGGCGATCAGCCGCGCCATCACGTCCGAGCCGCCGCCGGCGGGGAATCCGACGAGTATCCGCAACATCCTGTCCGGCAATTCCGCTCTGGCGTGGACGGTACGGGGCAGCATCACAGCGGCTGCGCCAAGCATCATGGCGGCCCTGCGGGTGATGATTCTGGTAATGGCACGCGCTCCCATGGATGGGCGTCATGCTGCATAGCAATAGTACAGCAAAAGCCCCGACGGTCTGTTGCCGCCTTGATGGTCGCAAGCCTATGGAGTTCACGATGCCAATGCAACTGCGGCAAACCGGCTCGGTTCGTCACGGCCCATTATTATAGTGGAAGTTTTGAATAGAGCATCCGCGTCGAGGGCGCGCGAAACCGATGCGAGCCGGTATCAGCGATCGGGCGCTAGGCCTCGCGATAGCGTAGCCCGGAATGCTGCAGTCCTTTCGCCGGCCCCAGCAGGCGATCGAATTCCCGCTTGCTGGTTTCGTAGCATTCGCAGGAGCAAGATTCCAGGCCGGCCCGGTCCAGGATGGTGACGTGACCGCGGACGTAGTCGATAAAACCGTTCTTCTTGAGAACAGACGCCACTTCGGTGACGCCCGTTCGCCGCACGCCCAGCATCATGGCCAGGAATTCCTGGGTGAGCAGGAATTTGTCGGACTGCACCCGGTCGTGGGTCATCAGCAGCCAGCGGCAGCAGCGCTGTTCGAGATTGTGGTGATGATTGCAGGCGGCGGACTGCGCCACCTGATTGAAGAAGGCGTGCACGTAATGCAGCATCAGCCGTCGCGTGTGCTGGCTTTCCTCGAGAATTTTCCGCAGCGCCGAGGCCCTGATCACCAGCCCGTTGCCGGGCACCTGCATGTAGACCGTGGTCGGCGCCATGGTGTCGCCGAGGATAATCGGAATCCCGACCACGCCTTCATTACCGATGGTGCCGACTTCCGACGCGGAGCCGTCCGCCATCGTGTTGACCAGCGATGCCACGCCTTCGACCGGAAAGTACACATTGGTGATCGGTTCGCCAGCTTCGTAGAGCGGCATCCTGTACTCCAGCACCACTTCGCGGAGGTGCAGCTTCAAGGCCTCGAATTCAGGTCTCGGCAACATTTCCAGTAGTCGATTTCGCCTCGATTGCGCCATCTGCAGCACCCCTATGAAGGCAAGTTCGGACTGCGACACCGGTTCCGATGCGGGATGGCGCGAATGAACCATAGCGCCGGCGCGACCCGCCGCAAAGCGGCGATATGGTGGCCCGCGGCCATGCCCGAGGCTGGGTCTCCCCCCGGCCGGAATTCAAGCCGCTGGCTTGATGTGGATCAACGCCCGCCGGCGTTGCTGCGTCATGATGCGTAGTATCCGCGACGTGCTGGACCCGGAAGCTGTATGACCGGGCGGGCGTCGTGCTGCGTGCAGCCGGGTGACAATTGGCGGCCGCCGTGCCGGTCCCGTAACCCCGACGCTCGAGAACAACGCATGATCGCGATCGACGATATCAGCGCGGAACAGCTCCGCGATTGTGCTGCCGAAGCGTTGCTGCTGCGTCTCGGGACGACCATGGCGGGGCTGGCCTCCACGGAGGCCGCGGATCGGCTGCTTCATTACGGCCCCAATGATGCCGCGAGACTGAAGCGCTCTCCGCTGTGGCTGCAATTCGTGGCCCGTTTCCGCAATCCGCTGGTCATCATCCTGCTGGTGGCCAGCGGATTGTCGGCCGCGAGTGGCGACCTCGCCAGCTTCCTGATCGTCGGCACCATCGTGCTGATCAGCATGACGATCGATTTCGTGCAGGAGACCGGCGCGCAGAACGCGATCGACGCCTTGCAGCGCTCGGTCGCGGTGCAGGTCAATGTCTGGCGCGACGATGTCCTGATCGCGGTGCCGATCGATCAACTGGTGCCGGGCGATGTGATCGAGCTGATCTCAGGAGATCTGGTACCCGCCGACTCGCGGCTGCTGAAAAGCCGCGATCTGTTCATCAACCAGGCGCTGCTGACCGGGGAATCCTATCCCGCCGAAAAGAATGCGCATCCCACGGCGCCGAGCGAAGACAATGGCGCCGCCGAAAACGCGGTGTTCGCCGGCACCTCGGTGATCAGCGGGACGGCCACCGCGCTGGTCTGCCGCACCGGCGCCGGCACCGCGCTCGGTCATCTCGCGAAAAGCCTGGCGGAGAAGCCGCCGGCCACCGCCTTCGAGGTTGGGATCCGGCGCTTCGGCCTGCTGATCATGCGGCTGACGGTGCTGATGGTGCTGTTCGTGCTGCTGATCAATATCTCGTTCCATCGCCCGGTGCTGGAATCGCTGATGTTCGCGCTGGCGCTGGCGGTCGGCCTGACGCCCGAATTGCTGCCGATGGTGGTGACGGTCACGCTGGCGCGCTCGGCGATGAAGCTGTCGAAGCGCAAGATGGTGGTGAAGCGGCTCTCGGCCGTGCACGACATCGGCGCGATGGACGTGCTGTGCACCGACAAGACCGGCACGCTCACCGAAGCCAGTATCAGCCTGGTGCGGACCGTCGATGGCTGGGGCACCGAAAGCCAGCCGGCGCAGGCCGGCGCCTATCTTAACAGCCTGTTCGAGACCGGCATGAAGAGCCCGCTCGACCAGGCGATCCTCGCCGCCGGCGGGGTGGATGCCACGGGCTATAGCAAGATTGATGAAGTGCCGTTCGACTTCGAGCGCCGCCGCGTCTCGGTGCTGGTCGATCACGAAGGCGGCCGCCAGTTGATCGTCAAGGGCGCGCCGGAAGACCTGCTGCGGCTGTCGGCGCGCTGCGAGGCGGCGGATGGCACCGTCACGCCGCTGGACGCCGGCACCAGGCAGATCTTCGAAGCCACGCTGGAACAGCTCAGCGCGCTGGGGTTTCGCGTGCTCGGCATCGGCAGCCGCGCCGTCGAGGCGAACCACGGCACGGCCGCCATCAGCGACGAGAACGAGCTGGTATTTTCCGGCTTCGCGGTGTTCCCCGTTCCGCCCAAGGCCAGTGCCGGCGCGACCATCCAGGCGATGACCGGGGCAGGGATCATCGTGAAGGTTCTGACCGGCGACAATGAGCGGGTGTCGCGGCATGTGTTCGAGGAGATCGGCGTGCCGGTGACCGGGGTGCTGACCGGCGATCAGCTCGCGCATCTGTCGGACGAGGCGCTGCTCGGGCAATTGCCCGAGGTCAATCTGTTCTGCCGCGTCAACCCGCAGCAGAAGCTGCGCATCCTGCTGGCGCTGAAACGGCGTGGCCATGTCGTCGGCTTCATGGGCGACGGCATCAACGACGCGCCGGCGCTGCACGCGGCCGATGTCGGCATCCCCGTCGACGGCGCCCCCGATGTCGCGCGCGCCGCCGCCGATCTGATCGCGCTGGAGCATGATCTGTCGGTGGTGCATGAAGCGGTACTGTGCGGCCGCACCGCGGTCCGCAATGTCGCCAAATACGTGCTGATGGGCTCCAGCTCGAATTTCGGCAACATGTTCAGCATGGCCGGCGCGGCGCTGTTCTTGCCGTTCCTGCCGATGCTGCCGATCCAGATCCTGCTCAACAATCTGCTCTACGACGTCTCGGAAATCGCCATCCCGTTCGACGATGTCGACGAGGAGGCGATTGCCCGGCCGACCAGCTGGGACGTCGGCTTCATCGAGAAATTCATGCTGGTGTTCGGCCCGGTCAGCTCGCTGTTCGACTTCCTGACCTTCTATGTGCTGTTCAAACTGTTCGATGCCGGCACCGCTTTGTTCCAGACCGGCTGGTTCATTGAATCGATCACCACCCAGGTGCTGGTGGTGTTCGCGATCCGCACGCGTCGCTCGCTGTTCCAGAGCCGGCCGCATCGCCTGCTGGTCGGCATGGCGTTGGGCGCCATCGCAATTGCGATCGCCATCCCGCTGCTGCCGATCGGCCGATGGTTCGGCTTCGTGACGCCGCCGCCGCTGTTCTTCCTGTTCCTGGTCGTCGCCACCGCGGCCTATCTGGCGATCGTCGAAGTCACCAAGCGGGCGTTTTACGCGGTGATCGACCGGAGGGGATGACCGGCGATGCGGCGCGATTCCGCCGTTAACCAACGCTTAACCATGTGAATCCACACTGTTCATGAATGCGGCGGAACCGGACAGTTGGAGAGCCGGCAGCCGCATCAGAAAGCCGTCCGGTGTCACGCCCGGCCGGCTTTTTTGTGGGAATTTTTCGATTGGAGATTGGTCAGGCGTCTGACCTGCTTCGTCTGCGCTGCGTTTCCAGGATCAACGGAATGCCTTGCAGGCGTCGCCGCTGGAAAACGTCCCGGAGGGGCAGGACTCCCCCTTGATCTTCGGATAGGCGGCGCGGTTTCCGTCTCGATATGAACATGACTCAGGACGACATGCCGCCGTCCGTCGATAGGCAGTGAAGGTTTGCAGCGTTCGCGCCTTTTGTCGCTTCATTCCTGGTCGATGAACCGTCGGTGGACCTCGGGTGAAAACTTGTTCGTCGTCTTCCTTGTCATGGCTCAATCCTCTCAGAAGTTGGAGCCTCCGATCAACCCGGGGCGGTTCAAAGATCCGAAAATAGATGCAGTATATCGGAGTAGGAAGAGTGCTCAAAGTTATCTGAAACAAAATTGGGGTAGTGTCTGAGTTTGCAATTCAGCGACGATCATAGCGTCAAGGATACGTCCCCCCTCCAACCAGAAAGGCTAGCGTCTGTGCGTGATTGTGGGCTGGAGGTTCGTCGAACGCGCTGCCCAAGATTGCACCGCCAGTGGCAGCGAATATCGCGTATACTGCGCATTTGAGATGTAAAGCGAAGTCCACTATATTCATCTCCTCGCGGAGCATTCCGCTAAGCGTTATTCTGCCCGGATGAGTGAGATGAAGCAATACGCAGCTGGCTTGTGTTTAACGACAGAGCACGGACTCCCCGCACTTCATGAAATCCACGGTATTCTGGCCGCGCACGATGACGCCGCGTTAGCTAAGGCGAAAGCTTGGGCCGAAACAACTATGGGAATAGTAACCGAGCAAACTTGGTTACAGGTCATGCTCGACGGTAAAGCGGTTCGCTCCATCCAACTTACGGAGCCGTTCTAAATGCCCGAGGTCATAAAGGCGAAGAGCGCCCGCCGACTCCATCGGCAACGCAATCATGATTGCAAAAATGCCAGTTGGAAAAATTGACGATACGGAAGAGCAAAGCCCGCGGTCCCAGCCGGAGCGCGGGCTTCTTTTTGCGTTCTCTTCATATTGGGTGTGAAATTCAAGTGCTGTTCAATTTAAATGGGTACAGATGCCGGTAATGACGTCGTCATTCTCCGCAACTGTGAAGTCTTTCGAAGCGCTCTCATCAAACTCTCTGACAACTAGCAGTCGCACTTGCACATAGCCGCCGGACACATAGATACTTTTGAACGCTTGCTGTTTTGACCCAGGGTCCAAAACTTTTACCGTAGGCCAATTTGCCGACGAGAATGCGCCAAGTAGTCGACCGTTGGCACGATCCACTACGAATTCCTTGTTCGGGTACCCGTTCATCGCCTGAGGAGAAAGTCTGCCATCTTTCGATGAGTAGACATTTTTTATCACGCAATTGTATGCAGCGGAGCTCTGTGCGATGGCGTAGTCAGACTGCAAAAAAGCCGTGGCTAATATGGCGGCTGCGGAAAGATTTAGTCTCATTTTTGAAAAGGCTGGGGTTGCGATCTGATTGTCTAAATCTAAACGAAGCTCGTTGGCGCCCTTAAATTTGAGTACAGCAAAACACGAAAATAAAGCCATCTACCCCCCTGTTTACGAATATCTAAGCGCAACTGGGGCGGGAGAGCAACGAGACTTTAGCCTCAGATAGTGACCGGCCGGCGCGCCCGACACATTGAATGCCCCTCGACGCTGCGTGCCGTGCGCTTGCCCTCATCTGACCCGCTGCTTGATATGTGTCTTGTCCTGATTGTCGGTCAAAAAGGCGATAACCATGTCTAGGTAAACGTCCAGTTCGAGTCTCAGGGTGGTTAGATCTTCAGTGACCAAATCGTGTTCATTGGTCTGATTGTCTTTTGGCCACGCCATCAAAATTGGCATCAGGACTCCCTTGGACGGGTCCTTTCCGTGAGAAAATGTCGGGGTAGCTCTAGGACTTTTCTCATGAGAAATCTGATAATCTCGAAGGTTTGAGATTCTTAGCTTGAGAAGTTCAGCTTGAGTTCTCATTTCGCTTCTTACAACGAGTCCTTTTGCCAGAAGGTAAGAGTCAAAGAACTTGCAAAGCTTATCGTGTGAATCAAGACTCATGTTTCTAGTTGAGCCAAAATAATGTTCGATTGCATGAGCTATATTATCGAGCGCAATTTTGCCGATGAGATAATATGATTCGATTTGCAGATGAACGTTTATCCCGACCGTTCCCAGTTCCTCTAACAACGCGATCTGGTGGTCCGACATTGGGCCTGCGCTAGCGTCAGCCTGCGTATCATTTGCGATCTCTATGAAGCGCCGGCTAGCCCTTCGGTAATTTAATTCAAGTAAATCAAGAAACGCGAGACGTCGGACTACTTTTGACCTGCCCCTGAACTTTCATCCAGTTGCAATTAGAGTCTCGGCGGATGTTACGCCGTTCGGCGCGGGGTGAGCAACGTGCGAGTGGCGGAGCTGGTCGGGGTTGCGCAGCCGCTCGCACGTTGCGGTTAGGTTGGCGGCATAGGCCGCAGGGGTCAGGTAGCCCAGCGATGAATGCGGGCGCTGGCAGTTGTAGTCGTCGGCCCAATCCGCAATTTTGGCCCGGGCGTGGTCGAGCCCGAAGAACAGGGTTTCATTGAGAAGCTCGTCGCGCATCCGACCGTTGAAGCTTTCACAAAAGCCGTTTTGCATG
>JACMOT010000252.1 GCA_014377915.1 Tardiphaga sp. | reverse complement strand
CACCCCGCCGGTGGCGGTGAAGATCATCGGCACATCACCGCCGTCAATCGGATCGCGGCCGAGATCAGCGCGTACCTCATTGATCGTGATCACCCCGAGCTTGAGATAAATCGCCGAAACCTCCGCCTGCGCCTGCGGATTGGTTTCCTCCTCCTCCAGCCACGAGAATTCAATGTCGTCCCAGCCCCAGCCGAGCTTGACGCAGCGATTGATCAGGGTCGCCACCCACTTCCGCAGCGGCGCCAAGCCCTCAGCATTGGCCATCGCCTGACCGGTCTCGGCGGTGCTGCGGTTCATCTCCTTTACCGCCCATTGCGGCGACAGGCTGAATGCGTAGCTGACCACCCGCGCCAGCCATTCGTCGAATGCGTCCTTGAGTGCCGCCTCTTTGGTCTGGGTGAAGGCCTTGGCGATGGCGCCGGGCACAAAGCGCAGCCGGCGCCGGGATGCGTTGTCGTCGGCCATCATGCTGTCCCAGTAGCGCTGGAACTCTTGGACCTGATCGGCCGACCAGGCTTCAGGCGTCCCTGCCAGCGCATCGGGCACGCTGCCGGCGGTGTAATATTCCAGCGTCGCCATCTGGCGGCGGAGCGCGACGTTCACCGTCATCGCGATCTGCTGCACCGGCGAATAACCGTAGAGCTTGTGGGTGCGCAAATTGCGCGGCGCGTAGAGCAATTCGTCCGCGGTGTAATTGACCGCCGATAGCCCCTTGAGGACCTGCTGATAGGCCGGATCGGGCGGCAGCGGCGTGCGCCCCCAGGGATCGATCACCCGCTTGATGGTGCCGCCGTCGATGAAGTCGAAGCCATAGACGCCACCGCCATTATTGGCGCGCGGATAAACCGTCGCGGCATCGAGCACCAACAGATCATCGACGATCGCGGATATCCATTCTTCCCACGAGTGCTCCTGATCCGGCGACTTCCAGAAAGCTTCCAGCATTGCCAACCGAGGATCCTCGGTCTTGCCGCGCGCCGTCTTGTCGACCAATTGGAATTGCCACTCGCCCCCGGTCAGCTGATCCTTCCGGGTCTGGATCGCCAGCGCGACGATGTCGCAATTCTCGGCCAGCGCGCGCAGCTGATCGGCGGTGATTTCCTCGTCCGCGCGCGGGCGCTGCTGGAGGTTGGCGCTGACCGGATAATCCAAACGGCGGCCCGCCGTTTCTGGGGGTGCCTGGGCCGCGATCGGTGCGGCCGGGCCAAACCAGGCTGGGGTGCGGCCGGTGGTGACAAAGCTGACGGCCGCCGCGATCCGCGACAACAGCTTCGGCGGCTGGCTCATGCCTGAATTCCCTGTTTGGCGGCGGCTTTCGCGGCCTCACGCGCTTCGTGCTGGCGGCGCATCCAGACCAGCAGCCCATCATTCGGTTTGGTGATGAACGGATCGGCGCCGGCGCACGCCATCATGCAGGCCCAGGCGCGATCGGCGTGGCCATCGCCATCGCGGTCGGCGACCAGGCGCGGCATGCCGGTTTCCGAATTGACCTTCTTGATCTTGTGCAGATCGGCGCGCAGCACGTTGTCGCCGAACGGGATGCGGATTTTGCGATCCTCGAATTTCATCTTGGCGCTGCTGGCAACATTCATCCGCACCGCGCCGTTCAGGTGCAGCCCGACTACTCGACCGCGACCATGTGCCGCCTTGGCGTCCTCGACCGGCTTTTCGCCCATCCCGGTCTGATCCATCACCAGGCGCTGCACATCGTAGCGCTGCATCAGCCGCGCCATCTCGGCATCTTGCGCCGCGAAGCTGGCGTTTTTCAGGGTCACGATCTCGCGCGTCCACAGCACGTCGCCGATCAATTCCAGCACCCAGGCAACCCACAAATCATTGCGCCGGGCGATGTCATTACCGATGAAGCACGGGCCGCCCTGATAGGCTTCCGGGTGGCCAGCGCCATCATCCTCGCACCCGGTGATCAAGTCATAAGACAGCCAGGCGCTGGCTTCGTCGAGGAATTCGAGTTCATATTCCTGCCGCCACAACTCATCGTCGGCGAGCCCGGCTTTCAATTCCGCCGCATCCCGGGGCAGGCCGTCGGCGATCGCCTGATAAATATCGACCCGGTGCTTCGACCAGACGCCGGCTTTTTCAAACCAAATCTCGGCAAACTTGTTGTTCTTGCCCTTGGGCGTGCTGGTGACCCGCAGCTTGAGGCCCGGCTTGGAAATCACCGGGAACAGCGCGCCCCAAATCTCCCGGCTTTTCGCGTGGATGGCGAATTCATCCAGGAAGACATTCGCGCTGAAACCGCGCGCGGTGTCGGGGTTCGCCGGCAATGCCGTGATCCGGCTGCCGTTGGGCAGGCGAACCTCGGCGGCACGGTATTTGGCGTCGTCAATTTGGATGTCGAATTCGAGCAAGTCTGCCGCCATGCCGTACGCCTGCATGTGCGGCTTGACGCCTTCCGCCATCGCCTCGAACGCCTGGCGCTCGCCACGGCTCAGAATAATCCAGCGCGTTCGCGCCTTCCGAAGATCATGCTCAACGCAATCGTCGACGATTTCCAGCGTGGTGGTGAAGGTCTTGCCGGTTTGGCGCGCGAACATGCCGATCTTGAAGCGGGATGTGTCCCGCATCCAGCGCGCCTGATAGGGATGGAGCAGGCCGTCCATGGTCAGCCTTCGCCGGCGTAGAGCGAGCGGATGCGGGCGATAATTTGCGCCGGGGTTTGCGGCGCGAGTGAAGCCGCTGCCTCCCCTTCAGCTGTTGCAAGCCCGCGCTCGAGTTTCTCAGCTGCCAGCTTCGTGGCGCGATCGGCGGCGAGCTGCTCGGCGGCACGCATGAACTCGATGTTGCCGCGCAGGGCGGTGGTAATGTCCTTCAGGCTTTTCGCCAATTCGCCGATACTTTTGGGCGTGAGGTCGGGCGCCGGCCCGTCCTCCGGCATCATGAAATCGAAGATGTGACTTTGCAGAAGTTCGGTCAGAATGGACATCTGCGCGCTGCTAGACTGAATGCCTATTCCCTCGGCCGTCGCCACCGCGAGCGCGCGGCAGGTCGTGAGCTTATCTCGCAGCGATTTGCTGCGCAGCGCGTAGCGGCCCAACGCGGACCGGCTCGGCAGATCAGCCTCGGCCAACGTCGTCGCCCCCGACATCGCCCGCAAATAGGCCACGATCCGCTCCACCGCGACCCCCTGGATCAGCAGTCGGCGGATTTCCGAAACGATTTCAGGCGGAAGCTCGCTCGCCGTGATCACGTCGGGCAT
>JACMOT010000251.1 GCA_014377915.1 Tardiphaga sp. | reverse complement strand
CTCGCCGCGCGCGATCCGCTTGGCCGCCTCGTGGATGAAGCGGATCGGGCTCTCGCCGCCGACCGGGCCGTAATGCGCATGCTTCGGCGCGATGCCGAGTTGCTCGCTGAGTTGTTTCGCCGGGTCCTGATAGCGCCAGCTCAGGAAATTGACGATGTCGAGCGAGTCGATCTCGTGCAGCAACTTCGCGCCGGCATCCTGCTCGGCCCGCTTCAAGGCCGCGACGATCAGCGCCAGCGGCTCGAGGCCGGCGACGATTTCCCTCGGATGATCGGAATATTCGCCGACGCCGACGATCACGGGAATGCGGTCGTTTTGCTTGGTTACGGCCATTGTTGTTGCTTTTCTTTATTCGGAAGCCAGCGCGGCCAGATGCTCGGCGGCGTCGGCAAAGTCTTCCTTGAACTCCTGCACAACTGCGCCCGCGGATTTGACGCTGTCAATCAGGCCGACGCCCTGACCGACGAAATAGCTGACCAGATCGCGTGCTGCGATATTGCCGGCGGCTGCGGAGCGATCGATCGAAGCAAAGGCGTCGCGGCTGATCAGGCTCTGCAGCGGCATTGGCAGCGCGCCCGGACTGTCGGGGCCGCGGTCCCAGGCGTCGGTCCAGACCGAGCGCAGCTGCCGCGCGGGCTTGCCAGTGCGGCCCTTCGAGCGCACCGCGTCGCGCGAGGAGGCCGCGATCATCTTCTCGCGAAAGATCTCCGAGGTCTCGGATTCCACCGTGGCCAGCCAGACCGATCCGGTCCAGGCGCCGGCCGCGCCCATCGCCATGCACGCCGCCATCTGTCGTCCGGTCATGATGCCGCCGGCCGCCAGTACCGGCACGTCACGGATCGGGCGGATCGCCTTGATCACTTCCGGCACCAGCACCATGGTCGAGACTTCGCCGCAATGGCCGCCGGCCTCGGTGCCCTGCGCGACCAGAATATCGACGCCGGCCGCGACCTGGCGGATGGCGTGTTCCTTGGCGCCGACCAGGGCTGCCACCGGCACGCCATGCTTCTGGCCCATCTCGATCATCGCCTTCGGCGGCACGCCGAGCGCATTGGCGATCAACCGGATCGGATGATTGAACGAGACTTCCAGCAATTCCAGTGCCCGCGTACTGTCAAACGGCTGCGGCTGGTTCGCCGCGACCTCGGTGATGGTCAGCTCGATGCCGTATTTCTTCAGCAGGCTGCTGGTGAAATCGCGATGCGCGGGGGTCACCCGGCGCTCCAGGCTCTTCCAGGTCACTTCCTTCTCGCCCGCGGTCGACATGTTCTCCGGGATCAGCACGTCGACGCCGTAGGGCCGGCCGCCGGCATGGGCATCGATCCACTTCAGTTCCTGTTCCAGCGTCTCCGGCGAATGCACGGTGGCGCCGAGGACGCCGAAGCCGCCGGCGCGGCTGACCGCGGCGACCACGTCGCGGCAATGGCTGAAGGCGAACAGGGGAAAGTCGATCCCCAGCATGGCGCAGATTGGCGACTTCATCGTTTCGCTCCCGTGGTATTTCATGGCCCGCTTCAAACGTCAGGCTCGTGCGGGACGCTAGCGCAGGAGCGATGGCGGGGCGAGTCGCGCGGGCGGCGTAGGCTGGACGCCGCGCCGGCCATTCCGTCCTGCAAAATATCCGACGCGGCGCGGGCCTTTTGTTGCTTGCGCTTTTGCGTGGGCAGGGAAATGCTGGGCGCAATAACCAACAAAATGTCTGGGAACGAAACCATGGCCACCGCGCAGTCGCAATCCGTCCTGCCTCGCTCCGATGCCCGCTGCGACGTTGTCGTGGTCGGCGCCGGGTTTGCCGGGCTCTATCTGCTGCACAAGCTGCGCGGGCTTGGCTTTTCGGTGCAAGTATTTGAGCAGGGCGGCGACGTTGGCGGCACCTGGTACTGGAACCGGTATCCGGGCGCGCGCTGCGACGTCGAGAGCATGCAGTACTCGTTCTCGTTCGACGAAAGACTGCAGCAGGAGTGGGACTGGAGCGAACGCTACGCGCCGCAGCCGGAAATCCTGCGCTATGCCAGCCATGTCGCCGACCGCTTCGACCTGCGCCGCGACATTCAGTTCGACACCCGCGTCGAGAGCGCGGTGTTTGATGCGCATCGCAACGAGTGGACCGTGAAGACCTCCGACGGAAAAAGCACCGGCGCGCACCATGTCGTGCTCGCGACCGGCTGTCTGTCGAACGCCCGCACCCCTGAATTCAAGGGTATGGCGGACTTCAAGGGCGATATCTACCATACCGGAAACTGGCCGCATCAGCCGGTGGATTTCACCGGACGCCGGGTCGGCGTGATCGGCACCGGCTCGTCGGCGATCCAGTCGATCCCGGTGATCGCCGCGCAGGCCAGCCAGCTCACGGTGTTCCAGCGCACCGCGAATTTCAGCGTGCCCGCGCGTAACGCGAAGCTGACCGACGACGAGCGCAAATCGTTCCGCGACAACTATCCGGAAATCCGTCGCCGCGCCCGCGAGGACATGAAGAACGGCATCGTGCAGGTCGTTCCCGACCGCGGCGCGCTGGAAGATCCGGAAGAAATCCGCCGCGAAAAATATGCCGCGCGCTGGCATAGCGGCGGGCTCACCTTCATGGGCGTCTATAATAATCTCGTGCTCGACCAGCCGGCTAACGACACCGCTGCCAACTTCATCCGCGACAGGATCGCGGAGATCGTCACCGATCCGGAGACAGCCAGGCTGTTGCAGCCGAACGACCATCCGGTCGGCTCCAAACGCATCTGCGTCGATACCGACTATTACGCCACCTTCAACCGGCCCAATGTGCAACTGGTCGACATTCGCAGCCATCCGATCGAGAAGATCCTGCCGCACGGCGTGCGCAGCGGCGGACGGGATTACGAGGTCGACGCGCTGGTGCTGGCCACCGGATTCGATGCGATGACCGGATCGGTGGCGAAGATCGAGATTCGCGGCCGCAATGGCCAGACGCTGAACGACAAATGGGCGGAGGGGCCGCGCACTTATCTCGGCCTGATGAGCGCCGGTTTCCCGAACCTGTTGATGGTCACCGGCCCCGGCAGCCCGTCGGTGCTGAGCAACATGATCGTCTCGATCGAACAGCATGTTGACTGGATTACCGACTGCCTCGCCTATCAGCGCGACCGCGGCGTCGACAGCATGGAAGCGACGCGGGAGGCCGAGGACAAATGGGTCGCGCATGTCAACGAGGTCGCCGGCAATACGCTCTATCCGCAGGCCAATTCCTGGTACATGGGCGCCAACATCCCCGGCAAGCCGCAGATCTTCATGCCCTATATCGGCGGTGTCGGTGTCTACCGGCAGATCTGCAACGAGGTCGCGGCGAAGGATTATGAAGGCTTCGCGATGACGGTGGCAGCAAAGCCGAAGGCGGCGGCGATCAGCTAGAGCGGTTTCCACGTGATATGGTCCGTTAGCAGTATCCAGCATGTCGAAAGTAGTTTGCACACTGCTTGGGTGCAAATGTTTTGATGAGCTTGCCGATCAACCTTATCAGCGCTGTTACGGTGCGAGCAGCACCTTT
>JACMOT010000250.1 GCA_014377915.1 Tardiphaga sp. | reverse complement strand
CCATCAGGGGGTTGCCGGCCCAGGCTTCCGGAATCATCATCATCACGGCGTGCGGCAGCGAGTAGCCGCCCTGCACCAGGAATTCGAGGCCGTTGTCGAAGCAGGCGGTGTCGGACTGGCCTTCATAGGAGATCGGCCAGAGACGGCTGATGTCCTTGCCATACAGCTTGGAGTGGATCGAGGCCTGCCGCGCCGCCATCCAGTTGGTGTTGCCGCGCAGCGTGTTGATCTCGCCATTATGCGCGACCATGCGATAGGGATGCGCCAGCGACCAGGTCGGGAAGGTGTTGGTGGAGAAGCGCTGATGTACCAGCGCCAGCGCGCTCTCGAAATCATGTTCGTGCAGATCGGCATAATAGCTGCCGAGCTGGTCGGCGAGGAACATGCCCTTGTAGATCACGGTGCGGCACGACAACGAGCAGGCGTAATAGCCGGCGAGGCCGCGGTCGCGACGCTGGTAGATCGCTTGCGAGATCGACTTGCGCAGGATGTACAGCCGGCGCTCGAAATCATCCTCCTTCATGACGGTATCGCCGCGACCGATGAACACCTGCATGTTGGCGGGTTCGGTCGGCTTGACGGTCTCGCCGAGCGACGAATTGTCGGTCGGCACTACGCGCCAGCCCAGCAGGGTCAGGCCTTCGGCCTTGATCTGGTCGGCGATGATCCCCTTGATGACCTGGCGCCACGCGGTGTCGCGCGGCATGAACAGCGCGCCCACGGCGTATTCGCCGGGGGCGGGCAGGGTAAAGCCGAGCTCGGCGGTCTTGCGGGCAAAGAAAGCGTGCGGAATCTGCACCAGAATACCAGCGCCGTCGCCGAAGCGCGGATCGGCACCGGTCGCGCCACGGTGTTCAAGATTGCACAGGATGCTGATCGCGTCCGCCACGATCTGGTGTGATTTCTTGCCCTTGATGTTGGCGATGAAGCCGACGCCACAGGCGTCCTTCTCCTGCGAAGGGTCGTAAAGACCCAGCGCGGGCGGGCGCCAGCTATGCAGTTCGCGGGCGAATTCAGCCGGTTTCAACGCCGAGTCCGCCGCCAGCGCATCGGTTTCGATCAAGTGGCGCTCGTGCTGTGACTCGCTCATCTTCGTCCTCTCAAACCCCGTGGGGTTTTGCCAAATCCGTCGGCGCACCTTGGGCGGTCGCGGAACCCCCTAGGGCCACCGCTCGCGCGCCGCGAGCCTCGATTTAAGAATGTAGACTGTGATGCCCATCGTCCGCGGTGGCCACCCAAGTTCCGTCATTTCGGGCGCCTCTACCAAGAGGCCGGCACCCGCATACGTTGCAAGCCCTGTGCCGGGTATGCCACATAAATAGAGACAGTAATGCTGTCCTAACACTGACTCTGCCAAATTTTTTTCTATCACACAAGCGCCGGCAAGTCCGCGCCGAACATGCGCATTCAGGCAGCCAAAACGCGTTGTAATGCGAGTTTGCGGCATTCGGTGCCGCGATCCGGCCAAAGCGCTGCCCAATTTGACGATCAGCCTCTGCCCTGTCCATCCGTTTGTCCGGTGGGTGCGTTGCACCGCCGCGCGGGTGGACAGGGCGTGGGCCAGGATCTGGCCACGCTCCGGGCGCGGGGGCGTTCATGGAGCATGCAATGAAATATCTTCTGGGATGGGCGGCCTCGCTCGGCATGGCGGTCACGGCCGCCGCGGCGCAGGCCCAATCGCTGCCGCCGATGAAGAGCGATCTTCCACCATTTGTCCATATTTCTGATGTTGGCGGTCCCTATGCGGCGATGCCACCCAGCTATGGCGACGGTTACGCGCGCTTCGCGCCGCCAATTCTGCCGCCGCGGGAGATCTACGCCATCCTGCGCGAAAGTGGCTTTTCGCCGCTCGGCGCGCCGCGGCAGCGTGGACTCGTCTATACCGTTTCGGCGATCGACCGGGATGGTGAGGATGGCCGGATGGTGATCGATGCCCGCAGCGGCCGTATCCTGCGCTTCATGCCGGCATGGCGCATGGGCGACCGGATGGGCGACGAGATGGTGACGCGCTACGGCCCGGCTGGCCCGCCGCTCGATCTTCCGCAGTATCGGCGTGCGGCGCCGCTTCCGGTGCCCTTGCCCAGGATTGCCAACCGGACGCCAGGCGTTCCGTTGCCAAAGGCGCCACCGGTTCGCGCCGTGGCAAGACCGGCCAAGCCGGTGGTCGCGCCGGTCACCGTCGCCGTTCCGCCGGCGCCACCGGCCGCCGCCGCGGCGCCCGCCGAACAATCCGCTGTGGTCACGCCAAAGCCAGGCGAGGTGCGCGTGATCCCCCTCACCGCGGCCCCCGCCGCTCCGCCCGCCGATGCCAAACCCACTGAAACCAGACCCATTGAAACCAAGCCCGCCGAAACCGCGGCCCCGGCGGTGCAGGGGCTGGAGTGAGGTAGCGCGGTCCCGACGGTCGTCCTTGCTCAGGCGGGGACGACCTTGACGTTGGCGGCCTTGATGCCGGGCGGGCCGCGCATCACCATGCCGGCATGACCGCGGCACATTATACCGTTGGCGTCTTCAGTCGCCGTTTAGCTTTGTCTGATAAGTATTATATTATGCATAATGGTACCTCATCACGCTTGATCTGGGCTCCCGCGGTCGGCTTGTTGCTCATCAGCTGGCTCGCCATCGCCGGCCTGTCGCTGCAGACCCGGCCCGATGCCGAGGTGATCGCGGTGCTGTTTCCACCATGGTGGAATTCTCAACAGATCTTCGGTGCGGCGGCGGCGGCCAGCGCCACGGTTGTGCGACTGACCGGCGTCTCCACGCTGCTGATTGTTCGCCCGGACGACCATGATGGTCTGGCGCGGCTGCGTCGCGCCGGCGTGTTGCTGGCTTTTGACCCTCAGGCAATTGCTGCCTGCCTTAATATTAAAACCAAGGACATTTGACGATGACGACAGAAAGCCAAGGCCTGCACGCGCTTCGCGAAACCGCCAGCAAGACGCTGATCACGCTACTCTGGTTGCACGTCGCAGTCGCCGCCATGATCGGGCTGGCGCTCGGTCGGGAGGTGGTCGGGCCGGTGCTTTTCGCGGCCATGCTGGCCGGCGCCGCGACATTGTCGTGGCGGACCGCCGGCAACGGATCTTCAACCCGCCTGGTGGTAGCGGTCGCGGTGATCGGTGGCGCTTCGCTGTTCACCTATCAGCTGTCGGGAAATGCATGGCAGATCGATACCCACATGTATTTCTTCGCGTCGCTGGCTTGTCTGGTCGCCTATTGTGACTACCGCGCCGTGATCGCGGGCACTGCCGCGGTGGCGCTGCACCATCTGATGCTGAACTTCATTGTGCCGGCGGCGATCTTTCCCGGCGGGGCGGACCTCGGCCGGGTCGTGCTGCATGCGCTGGTGCTGATCATGGAGGCCGGCGTGCTGGTATGGCTGGCGCACCAGCTCGAAGTGTTGTTCGCCACGACCGAGCAGAAGACCGCTGAGGCGGATGCCGCCAATGCCGCCGAGGCCCGCGGCCGCGCTGAGAATGTCGAGGCCGAGCGCCGCCTGAAGGCAGAGTCGGACGCGGCGATGCGCCAGTTGGCGACCGATTTCGAACGCAAGGTGGGCCATATCATCACCGCCGTGGCGGTCGCCTCGGGCGAGATGCAGGGCATGTCGTCGTCGATGAGCAACAACAGTACGGAGGCGGCCCGGCAGACGGCGGCTGCAGCCGCAGCCTCGACCCAAGCCTCGCTCAACGTCGGTACTGTGGCCTCCGCCGCCGAAGAGCTGACTGCGTCGATTACCGAAATCGCCCGTCAGGCCGCTCGCTCGGCGGAAGTCGCCGGCAAGGCGACCGAGGAAGCACGCCGGACCAATGAGGTCGTCAACGGGCTGGTACTGGGCACCGACAAGATCGGCGAAGTCGTGACCCTGATCCAGAGCATCGCCAGCCAGACCAATCTGCTGGCGCTGAACGCCACCATCGAGGCGGCGCGTGCCGGCGAGCACGGTCGCGGCTTTGCGGTGGTTGCCAGCGAGGTCAAGGCGCTGGCCAACCAGACCGCCAAGGCCACCGAGGAAATCGCCCAGCAGATTCAGGCGATCCAGAATGCCACCGGCGAGGCCGTCACCGCGATCGCCGGCATTGGCGGCACCATCGCCGAGATCAGCGAAATTTCCAACGCCATCGCCGCCGCGGTCGAACAACAGGGCGCCGCGACCAGCGAGATTGCCGGCAATGTACAGCAGGCGGCCAGCGGCACCAGCGAGGTCAGCGCCAATATCGCCGGCGTCGCCCAGACTTCCAGCGAGGCCGGCGTCGCGGCCTCGCGGCTGCTGGACGCGGCCAATGGTTTGTCGTCGCAGTCGACGATGCTGAAATCGGAAGTCGACCAATTCCTCGGATCGGTCCGCGCGGCTTGATCGAAAAACAGGCGCCCCGGTTCCCCGGGGCGCCTGCTTGTTCAGCAACGTGAGAATTCAGCCGCTTACGCGGCAAATTGCTCGGAGGAGCCTTCGACGATTTTTGGTGCCGCAACCGCGTTGGCGGTACTGATCGGAATGCTGCGCGGCTTCTTGGCCTCAGGGATCTCGCGGACGAGATCGACATGGAGCAGGCCGTTCTCCAGCGTGGCGTTTTTCACCTGTACGAAGTCGGCGAGTTGAAACGCCCGCTCGAAGGCGCGCGCGGCAATGCCACGGTACAATACCTCGGCCTGCGGCGCGGCGTTCTCGTTGGCGGCCTTTTCGCCCTTGATCGTCAGGGTATTTTCCTTGGCGACGATCGAGAGTTCATTGGCGGCAAAGCCGGAGACGGCGACGCTGATGCGGTAGTCGTTCTCGCCGGTGCGCTCGATGTTGTAGGGCGGATAGCCGGGTGCGCTGTTGTCCGCAGTCTGGCCAGACTGGTCGAGCAGCGAGAACAGCCGATCGAAACCGACGGTGGAACGGTAGAACGGGGTCAGATCATAGGTACGCATGGTAGTCCTCCATTGAGCGACTGATTGAAGCAAACCCGCCCGCCAGCGGGCCGGGCTTTCGTGGCGTGCAGCCTAGATCAGGCCTGCACGAAGGTGATATGGGAGGGGGCAGGCGGCTCGCAAGAGGTCTCCAACGAAGCTTTTTTCGCGCCGCAGCCCTTGATTTCCAGCGATTTTCACCCAGCCGGTCCGCTCATGACGCTTGTCTCGATTCCCGCCAACCCGGTTCCGGACAACGTCGTCAGCGGCACCATCAAGACCCCCGACGGCGCCGAATTGCGGTTCGCGCGCTGGGCGCCGCCGGCTGGCCGCCGGGGCACGGTCTGCGTCTTTGCCGGTCGCGGCGAATGCATCGAGAAATATTTCGAGACCGTGCGCGACCTGCGCGATCGTGGTTTCGCGGTGGCGATGATCGACTGGCGCGGCCAGGGCCATTCGTCGCGGCAGTTGCGCGATCCGCGCAAAGGCTATGTCCACGACTTCGCTGATTACGAGATCGACGTGGAAACCTTCGTGCAGCAGATTGTATTGCCGGATTGCCCGCCACCCTATTTCGCGCTGGCGCATTCGATGGGCGGCGCGGTGATGCTGCGGATTGCCCATGCCGGCAAGCGCTGGTTCGACCGCATGGTGCTGTCGGCACCGATGATCGACCTGCCGGGCCGCAGCACCAGCTTTCCGGTGCGCGCGCTGCTGCGGGGGATGCGGTGGACCGGGCAGGGCGGCAATTACGTGCCCGGCGGCGGCGGCACGCTGGTCGGCAACTCGCCGTTTGTCAGCAACCAGTTGACCGGCGATCCCGTGCGCTATGCGCGCAATGCCGCGATCCTCGAGGAGGACCCGACGCTCGGCATCGCCTCGCCGACTGTGGCCTGGGCGGATGCCGCCTTCAAGGCGATGCATGAATTTCGCGAGGCCAGCTACCCGGTGAAGATCCGGCAGCCGATCCTGATGATGGCGGCGAGCCAGGACACCGTGGTGTCGACGCCTGCGATCGAGGAGTTCGCTTATCATCTGCGCGGCGGCTCGCATCTGGTGATCGCCGGATCGCGCCACGAGATCCTGCAGGAGCAGGACCGCTACCGGCAGCAGTTCTGGGCCGCGTTCGACGCCTTCGTTCCGGGTACACCGCTTTTCAAGTAGCAGGATATCTCGCCATGCTCGGCATCCATTCGCTCTGGCTGTTCGTGCTGTCCGGACTGCTGCTCAACATCACGCCGGGGCCGGACACGGCCTATATCGTCGGGCGTAGCGTGCAGGTTGGCTGGCGCGGCGGGGGCGCGGCGGCGATGGGCATCAGTGCCGGGTGCCTGGTGCATGTATTCGCGGCGGCGATCGGTTTGTCGGCGGTGCTGGCGGCGTCGTCCGTTGCCTTTACGGTCGTGAAATGGATTGGCGCGGCCTATCTGCTCTATGCCGGCGTGCGGATGTTGCTCTCGCATGCGCCGTCGCTGTCGCCGGAGGCCGCGTCCGGGCCCCGCGGGCTGACGATGCGGCAGATCTTCTGGCAGGGCGTGCTGACCAACGCGCTGAATCCGAAGGTGGCGCTGTTCTTCCTGGCGTTCCTGCCGCAATTCGTCGGGGCGGATGCGCCGAGCAAGGCTCTGGCCTTCATCGCGCTCGGTCTGATTTTCATCGGTACCGGCACGGCGTGGAATCTCGGTATGGCGGCATTCGCGGCGAAGGCGGCTGGCAGGGTCCGGCGGTCGTCGCGCGCATTGCTCTGGCTGAACCGCGCGCTCGGCGGCATGTTTGTCCTGCTCGGAATACGCATGGCGATGCTGCAGAACCGGTAACGCTATTTCAAGACCGCATAGGTCGCATTGCCGGTGAGATAGATTCCGAGCAGCAGCATCGCGACCAGAAACCAGCGGCGGAATGCTTCCGGCTGTAGTCGCGACCGCACCGCCTGGCCGACAAACATGCCGGCAAAGGCCGCGGCCATGCCGACCAGTCCGGGCAGAGCGGTGGACGCATTGAGCACACCCGCGCTGGACAGATTGAAGGCCTGCGCCAGCGTTGCCACGGTGAAGTAGACCCCGAGCGCCTGTACCAGTTCGTCCTTCTCCATGCCGATTGACTGCATGAAGGGCATCGAGGGGATCACCTGGATCCCGGTGGCGGCCGCGATCGCCCCGGTAATCAGGCCGACAACGCCACCAACCCATCCTTCATGGGCCGTCGCCACGGTAAACTGAAATTTGACCAGGCTGACGATGGCGTAGATCACCAGCAGGATGCCGAGCACGATCGGCGCGTAGCGTGCGTAGGGGCCGATCATCAGTCCGCCACACGACCAAATCGCCACCGCGGTACCCAGCATCAGCGGCCACAGCCGCCGGATGATGTCGCGCAGATAGGGGCCGACGAACGTCTGCCAGATATTGGTAAAGATGGCAGGGGCGATGACAATGGCCAGCGCTTGCACCGGCGGCATGGCGACGGCGAGCAGGCCCATCGACACCGTTGGCAGACCCAGGCCGATGACGCCCTTGACGAAGCCGGCCAGCGCGAACGCCGCGGCAATCAGAATGATCATCGAATCGGGCATGGCGACATCTTGGCCGATCCCCGAACAAGGCACAATCTGGCGGCGCCCCGGCTGGCCGGCGGTACTGTCCACCAGCCGTGCGACATGCCGGAATGAAACCAGTCGCAGTTCAGGTCAGCGTGGCGGAATGATCGATCAGGGTCTGGTAGCACTCGCAGGACACGCGCTCCAGCGCCGGACGATCGACGATCTTGATGACGCCGCGGGAATAGGAGATGACGCCGTCACTTTGCAGCTTGCCGGCCACCTCGGTCACCGAGGTGCGCCGGACACCAAGCATTTCCGCCAGCAATTCCTGGGTCAGCCCGACGACGTCGGTGCCGGCGCGATCAGCCGATTGCAGCAGCCAGCGTGCGAAGCGGGCCTCTACCGGATGCAAGGCATTGCAGGCAGCGGTGATGCGGGCCTGGGTCAGCAGCACCTCATTGTAATGGATGCATATGTTGCGCAGCGGCTCGCTACCAGCGACGACCTTGCGGAAATTGGAGGAGGAGATCTTGCTGGTTGTCGTCGGCAACTGTACGACGACGCGTACCATCAATTTGTAGAGGCCGAGACCAGCCATCGCACCTACCACACCCTCGCGGCCGACGGTGGCGGTTTCGATCGCCTTGCCATCCCTCATCACGGCCAGCAGCGACAGCATGCCGTTGTGCGGGAAGTAGATCTGGTCGACCTCGTCGCCGGTCTCGAGCAACACGAGATTCTGCGGGAACGTGGACGTCGTTAAATGCGGCGCGAGCAATGCAAAATGTTCACGAGGTAATGAGGCGAGTAAGCGATTGCCCATTGGGTCAAGATGCGAAAAAGTCAAAGGTGATTACCTGCCCGATCGGTCGGGCGTATTTCCGCAGGGGTGAGAAGAGCGCTCCGAGATAGCGTTCTGCGGGAACCCATTGATATAAGAAGCATAGTGGGCGTTTGTCGGTACGGTACCGGTCTTAGAGGCACTCAAGATTGCAACCCGAAAAAGGCAATAGCCAATTGTGCTGCAATGGATAGCGACGCGGCGGATGATGAGTAGGCAAAGTTTATTTTGTCGGGGAGCGTACGAATCTCGCTTTTTTTACGAATTTCCGCAAGAATCAGTCTTTTTTAGGACTCGCGCTGCGCGTGTCCGCGTGGCTGATCCAGCGTCAGCGGTTGAGTCGTTTCAGCGCCGCTTCGTGAACGCGGGGATCACCGGCCGCGACAATGCGCCCGCCACCTTGCGCGGGCTTTCCTTCCCACGTCGTCACCACGCCACCGGCGCCGGTGATGATCGGAATCAGGGCGGCGATATCGTAGGGCTTTAGATCGGTTTCGATGACGAGGTCGACATGGCCGGCGGCCAGCATGCAGTAGGAATAGCAATCGCCGCCGTAGCGGCTGAGCCGGACGTCTTGCTCGACCGCATGGAAGATGTCGCGGTCGCTGTCATTCATCAGCCGCGGGCTGGTGGTGAACATCACAGCCTCGCCGAGCGCAGCGCAGCGCCGCGCTGCCAGCTTGCGGTCACCGCTGGGCCCCTGGTAGCGCGCCGAGCCGCTGTCGCCGCTGAAGCGTTCGCCGATATAGGGCTGGTGCATCATGCCGTAGACCGGGGTGCCCCGGTGTAGCAACGCGATCAGCGTGCCCCAGATCGGGAAGCCGGAGATGAAGGACTTGGTGCCGTCGATCGGATCCAGTACCCAGACATATTCAGCGTCTTCGCGTTCGCTGCCAAATTCCTCGCCGACGATGCCGTGCTGGGGAAAGTTCGACTTGATCAGCCGGCGCATCACCGCCTCCGCGGCGCGGTCGGCCTCGGTCACGGGATCGAAATCGTGGCTGCTCTTGTTGTCCACGCTCAGCGAGGTCCGAAAAAACGGTGCGATGGTCTCGCCGGAGGCCGTCGCCAGTCGGCCGATGAAGGCAGTAAAATCAATGACCGTCACGGCTGCATCCTTTGCGGCACCGGTTTTCGCCGGGACTCGTGCCCGACCTTGGGCTCGCCGCCTACTATACCGCGTGGTGTCGCTGGCCGCATCTCCGATCGCAACAATCCGAGCGGATTTTCGCGGGCGCATAAGTAAATGAATCGCGTTTCGATTTCCCCAACGCATCCCCCAACGTTCGTCAAAAGTGCACAATTAAATGAATATAAGTTCATTACTAAAGATCAATCACGTTTTCGTCATTTCTTCAAGTCTCTGATATCATTGGCCAATATTCTCGATTGCGTGCCAATTTGGCCTGTCACCTATGCAAAATTTGCATGAAGAAATCGAGGAAAACTCTTGCTCTTTGTGCGTCGCGGCCGCATATTGTTGCGGTGCGGTAACGCCTCGCGTTATCGCTGCCCTCCTTGGGCGTTTCCTCCCTAGACTTGGGCCGCTTGCCAACGCAAGCGGCCCTTTTTTCTGTCGGAGGGGCATGCTGCGATGATTAGTGCGCCCGGCTCGAAGCCGCGGTCGATGCATCCGTGTAACACCCCGACAGCCTCGGATGTGAATGACGGGAATCGCCGCGGGCGAAAGGCCATCCGGAGCCGGCTGAGAGGCCGGGCCGTTTGCCACCATGCGTGGCCGATCATTTCAGTGACGTATTGATGTCGCCGAATTTGGAATTGAGGGTGGTGCCAAGGCCCTGAACGGCGGCAATGATCACCAGCGAAATCCCGGCGGCAATCAGGCCATATTCGATGGCGGTGGCGCCCGACTCGTCGGCCCAGAATCTTGCAAGAACGCGTTTCATAAAACCTCCTGAAAAGTTGTGCGATTATTTTTCGCACTCGGAGGTTGATTTATAATATCTAAGGTTGAGTGAATTTCGACGGTAAAATTTTGCCGTTCAGGAGGGGGGACTGAAGCGGTGAAGCGACCGGCGATTGACGAAGTCTTGGGGCTCGAAACCGAAAGTTTTCACGACCAGTGGTTGCGTTCTGATGATGACAGCCGCGGCAGCCGACTGCGATCCGGCCTGACGCATGATGTGGTTGCTGGCGCGACAGTTGTTCGGAGGAGGTCGGGGAAACGGAAGCGATCCGGCTATTCGGCGGCGGCCTGGAAAGGTCCCAGCTCGGTCAGTGGCACCGCGGCCAACGCATCCGCCAGCACCGTAAAGTCAGCCGCGATCTGGTCGAACCGTGCGGTGCGCTCGCGGCGCCGTTCGTCCATATAGATCGCGCGGTTGAGCTCGATCTGGACGGCGTGCAGGCCGCTGGCCGGGTTGCCGTAATGTTCAGTGATGAAACCGCCGGCATAGGGCTTGTTCCGCCCCAGCGAATAGCCAAGCCTGCCAAAGGTGGATTCCACCACCTCGACGAGGACGCCGGCGCAACTGGTGCCGTAGCGGTCGCCGATCACCACGTCGGGCCGGCGCGGCTCGTCGCGAGAAATCCCGATCGAGGGCATCGAATGGCAGTCCACCACGATCGCGGTGCCGAATGCCTGATGTGCCTTGTTGATCAGCCGGCGCAGTCCGCGATGATACGGCTTGTACAGCGTCTCGATGCGGGCGAGGGCATCATCGACATCCAGCCGTTCGCGATAGATCTCCTGGCCGTCGCCGACGACCCGCGGAATTGTCCCCAACCCGCCGGCGACGCGCATCGAGCGGGTGTTGGCAAAGCTGGGCAGCCGTCCGGTGAACATTCGCGGGTCGAGCTCGTAGGGCTCGCGGTTGACGTCCACATAAGAGCGCGGAAAATGCACACGCATGACGGGAAAACCACGGTCGCTCAGGCCAACAATCAATTCGTCCATAAACGAATCTTCGGAGCGCCGCAGCGCCACCACGTCGATGCGCGACGCGCTGAGGAATTCCGCGGGATAGACTGAGCCCGAATGGGGAGAGTTGAAGATAATCGGCGCGCGCCACTGCGCGGGCTCGACAATCTCGAAGGGGGGCGACAGGTCACCGTCAGGCTGGGTCATCGGTCGGACGTCATCCCTCGACTACGATCACGCCGCAAACTCGGCCTGGCGCGAGATCGCTGTTTATGAGGGCGCATTGTCGGTAACCCATCGCGATCTGCCAAGTGAAATCGGCCGTCGAAAAAACAATTCGACCGTTGTGTTCGCACTAAAGTACCACCCGTGCCGATTGAGATGGCATCCGGCGCGCCGTCATGGGACAAAGTGTTGCGAGCCTGAGCACGGCCTTCACCCGAAATTTACCAGAGCTCAGGCTTAGTGTTCGCACAGGTCCTCTCATTGGGTTCGACGTCCAACCGCCATGCACAAGATTCTCCTTGCCGAAGACGACAACGATATGCGGCGCTTCCTGGTCAAGGCGCTGGAAAACGCCGGTTTTCAGGTCTCGTCCCATGATAACGGGCTATCCGCCTATCAGCGATTGCGCGAGGAGCCGTTTGAAATGCTTCTTACCGACATCGTGATGCCGGAGATGGACGGCATCGAACTGGCGCGTCGCGCCAGCGAACTCGACCCCGACATCAAGATCATGTTCATCACCGGCTTCGCAGCCGTGGCGCTGAATTCGGATTCGGATGCGCCGAAGAACGCCAAGGTGCTTGCCAAGCCGGTTCACCTGCGTGAATTGGTCAGTGAAGTGAACAAGATGCTGGCGGCCTGAGGCAAGTCCGCTTTTTTTGAAAAGAGACAGGGATTGGCGCTTCGGCGTCCTTGCCTGTCTCAACCTGACCCGGTATACGGACCGCACCCGTAAGGACTGGACTTAGGGCGCGTAGCTCAGCGGGAGAGCACCTCGTTGACATCGAGGGGGTCACAGGTTCGATCCCTGTCGCGCCCACCATCCAAACCCCACCCCACCCCGCTCACGTTAGCCACCCCGGTTTCACCACCAGCTTTGGCGGTGTGCCGACGTGTAGGGGACGGGCGAATCGCCGTGAACGCATGGTCCGGTGTCTTCCCGCTTCGCACTGCCCAAAAGAATGATATTCTATATGTCTCGCCACGCCGGCAAGGCTGGCCTATATCTTGCCTCGCAACGGGATAACTTTGTGGAAAGAGACCCTGCATGAAGCGGCCGGTAATCGGCGTGATCGGTAACTCCTATCGCATCGAGAACCGCTTTTCGGTGCAGATGGTTGGCGAGGCGAATTTGCGCGCGGTGGCCGAGGTGGCAAACGCGCTGCCTCTGATGTTTGCCGGCATCCCGGAAGTGTCTGACATCAGTGCCCTGCTTGGCGTCGTCGACGGGATCGTGCTGACCGGCGCCCGTGCCAATGTCCACCCGACCCGGTTCGGCGTCGAACCGCATGTTCGTCACGAGCCCTATGACAATGCCCGCGACGCCGTGGCGCTGGCGCTGTGCGAAGCCTGCGTCGATTTGGGAGTGCCGATTTTTGGTATCTGCCGCGGCCTGCAAGAAATGAATGTCGCCTTTGGTGGTTCGCTGCATCCTGAAATCCGCGAAATCCCGGGCCGAATCAACCATCGCATGCCACGACTCGATAGCGGCGAAATCCATCCCGATCCGGCCGTCGTCTTCGCCGACCGTCATCGGGTGCATCTGACGCCGGATGGCATCTTCGCGCGACTGATCGGCCGGGATACGATCGCGGTGAATTCGCTTCATGGCCAGGGGATCGACCATCCCGGCAGGCGGGTCGTCATTGAGGGTATCGCCGACGACGGCACCATCGAGGCGATTCGCATTGCCGACGCGCCGGGTTTTGCGCTGGGTGTGCAGTGGCACGCCGAATATGACCCGCAGCTGAACCCGATCAACCGGGCGCTGTTTCAGGCTTTTGGCGCCGCGGTCGTGGCGCACCAGAACAGCAACTGACCTTGAAGGCTTCGCGTTCGTTTCAATGCTGCGCTGGATCGCGCGGCATTTGTCCAGAAATTCGGCGGCCTGTTCGTGCCGGCCATTCCCAGCGAGATCAACCCCATCGCCGGCAGCGCCGTAATTGGCCCCGGTGCCGATCCGCGGCACCAGCTTGAAGCCGATCACGACGATGATGCGCCGTACAACAAAAAGATCAGCGTCATCAAGGTAACGATGACCCGGCCGGACTATTCGCCGACGTTGCGGCGCGTGCGGCGACGACGTCGGAGGGGGCATGAAGGGCGTTGCTCATCACCGGGATTTACCGTGCTGCGACATCCCCGACAAACCACCTTCCGTACAATTCCGTTTTGGCCCCGATTGTGCAAGCATCCCGAACGGCGGACCGGGGCGCTCATCCCAAAGTGGCAGGCGGCCGGTCCGGGTTGAACAGTTGAGGAGAGGGTACATGAAACGCATTCACCTATTGGGCACCGTGGTCGCCATGGCGATCTGCGCGGGGCAGGCTCAGGCGCAGGAGCTGACCGGTACCTTGAAGAAGATCAAGGACACCGGTGCCATCACGATCGGTTTCCGCGATTCGTCGGTGCCGTTCTCCTATCTGGATGACAATCAGAAGCCGGTCGGCTTCGCGATGGACATCTGCTACAAGATCGTCGACGCCGTGAAAGCCGACCTCAAGCTCGAGAAGCTCGAAGTCAAGCTGAACCCGGTGACCTCCGCGACCCGCATTCCGCTGATCGCCAACGGCACCGTCGATCTCGAATGCGGTTCGACCACCAATAATGTCGATCGCCAGAAGCAGGTTTCCTTCACCAACACCCACTTCCTGACCGCCAGCCGCTTCGTCTCGAAGAAGTCCAGCAAGCTCAGCGCGATCGATGACCTCAAGGGCAAGTCGGTGGTCTCCACCTCCGGTACCACCAATATCAAGCAGCTCACTGAAGCCAACGCCGCGCGCAACCTCGGCATCAACATCATCGCCGCCAAGGACCATGCCGAAGCCTTCCTGATGGTCGAGACCGGTCGCGCCGTCGCCTTCGTGATGGACGATATCCTGCTCGCCAGCCTCGCCGCCGGCTCCAAGGATCCGACCGGATACGTCATCTCCAAGGATGCGTTCTCCAAGCCCGAGCCCTATGGCATCATGCTGCGCAAGGACGACGTGCCGTTCAAGAAGGTCGTCGATGGCGCGACCGCCGCGCTGTACACCAGTGCCGACGGCAAGAAGCTGTACGACAAGTGGTTCACCCAGGCGATTCCGCCCAAGGGCCTGAACCTGAACGTGCCGATGGGCACCGAGCAGACCAAGGCGTTTGCCAAGCCCTCCGATTCGGCTGATCCCGACGCCTACGCGATGTAACGACGACCACTGCCCATGCAATGGCCCAGCCATTGCATGGGTTCCGGCCAAGGCGCACGTCGCGGGGGACAGTCGTGAATTATAACTGGAATTGGGGAATCTTCTGGGAGCAGACGCCTGAAGCGACCGGCACTTATTTCAGCACGCTGATGAGCGGGCTGGGGGTGACGATCCTGACCGCGATCTGCGCCTGGACCATTGCCTTCGTGATCGGCTCGCTGATCGGCATCATCCGTACCTTGCCATCGAAATGGCCGGTGTTTCTCGGCAACGCCTATATTGAGATGTTCCGCAACATTCCGTTGCTGGTGCAGCTGTTCATCTGGTTTTTCGTCGTTCCCGAATTGCTCCCGCAGGATCTCGGCACCTGGGTCAAGCAGCTGCGTAACGGTCCGTTTTACACGGCGGTGATCGGCATCGGGCTGTATATGTCGTCGCGCGTCGCCACCCAGGTCAGCGCCGGCATCAATTCGCTGCCCAAGGGGCAGCGCATGGCCGGCACCGCGATCGGCCTCACCACCGTGCAGACCTATCGCTACATTCTGCTTCCGCTGGCCTACCGCGTGATCTTTCCGCCGCTGACCTCCGAATTCCTCAACACCATCAAGAACACCGCGGTGGCGCTGACCATCGGCGTGCTGGAACTGACGGCGCGGGCGCGCTCGATGCAGGAGTTCTCGTTCCAGGTCTTCGAGGCCTTCACCGCCGCCACCGTCATCTACCTCGCGCTCAGCGCGGTGGTGACGATCGGGATGCGTTATGCGGAGAAGCGTCTCGTCATCCCCGGCTTCAACGGGGGTAAGGCGTGATGTTCAGCGATTTCGATTTCAACGTCATCTGGCGCAGCCTTCCCTATCTGTTCCAGCAGGGCATGACCTTCACGCTGACGCTGACGGTGATCGCCACCATCGGCGGATTGATCCTCGGCACGCTGGTCGCCCTGATGCGGCTGTCGTCGAACAGTGTGCTGTCGACCTTCGCGGCGAGCTACGTCAATTTGATGCGCTCGCTGCCGCTGGTGCTGGTGATCTTCCTGTTCTACTTCCTGATGCCCTATATCGGGCAATGGATCATGCGCGCCGACCAGCCGGTGCAGGTCGGCGCCTATTCGTCGACCATCATCACCTTCACGCTGTTCGAGGCGGCGTACTTCTCCGAGATCATGCGGGCCGGCATCCAGTCGATTCCGCGTGGGCAGGTGATGGCCGGCTACGCCATCGGCCTGAACTACCGCGAGGTGATGCGCTACGTGGTGCTGCCGCAGGCGTTCCGCAACATGCTGCCGGTGATCTTTACCCAGACCATCGTGCTGTTCCAGGACACTTCGCTGGTCTACGTGCTGTCGATCACCGACTTCCTGGGCGCCGCGTCCAAGGTGGCGCAGCGCGACGGCCGCCTTACTGAAATG
>JACMOT010000249.1 GCA_014377915.1 Tardiphaga sp. | reverse complement strand
GGGTGTCGCCAATTTCGTCACCGGCTTTCTCGGCGCGATGGGCGGCTGCGCCATGATCGGGCAATCGGTCATCAATGTCAGCGCCGGGGCAAGAACGCGGTTGTCGACGTTGTTCGCCGGATGTTTCCTGTTGTTCCTGATCGTGGTGCTCGGCGACTGGGTCAAGCGGATCCCGATGGCCGCTCTGGTCGCCGTCATGATCATGGTGTCGATCTCGACCTTCTCGTGGTCGTCGATCACCAACCTGCGGTCGCATCCACTGAGCTCCAGCGTGGTGATGCTGGCCGTGGTCATCGTGGTGGTCGCGACCGGGGACCTGTCGATGGGCGTGCTCGGCGGCGTGGTGCTGAGCGGCGTGTTCTTCGCCGCCAAGGTGGCGCGGCTGCTCGGCATCACCACCGAGCGCTCCGACGATGGTCGCGAGATTACCTATCGCGTCGCCGGGCAGGTATTCTTCGCCTCATCACAAAGCCTGATCGACGCGGTCGATTATCAGGACGTATTGCCGCGGGTACGGATCGACGTCAGCGCCGCGCATTTCTGGGATATCAGCGCGATCGGCGCGCTGGACGATATCGTGCTGAAACTGCGCCGCCACGGCGCCACGGTCGAGGTGATCGGACTGAACCAGGCCAGCGAAACCATGGTGGAACGCTTTGGAACCCATCAGCGGACGGAAACTCCCTAGGACACAACCGCGCTGTGGCTTGATCATCACAACGGCGCGCAAACCGTGGCACGGCGGCGCCGCTAACACGATTGTCACTTCCTTTCAGCGGCCGCAGGCTTCAACCGAGGGTGTGGATCCGTTGCCTCCCGCAGGCGACCAAACGCGGCGGCGACAGGAACTTTTGATGACGGCTTTTGGCGGAAAATACGGACTGCGCGTTTTCGCGCTTTTGCTGTTGCCGGCGTTGCTGGCAGGCTGTGCCAGTAACGGGGCTCTGTCGCCTGGCGGATTTGCCAGCGGCGCGTCCAGCCAATATGCCGAGATGAACGATGGCGGCCATGCGGTTCCGGCGATCGACCTCAGCGATATCGACCCGCGGATGCTGCGCCAGGCCGTGGATTATCGCACCAGGGAGCCCGCCGGCACCATTGTCGTCGATACCGCCGCGCGCCACCTTTATCTGGTCGAGGGCAACGGCCGCGCGATGCGCTACGGCATCGGCGTCGGCAAGGCCGGCCTGGCCTTCGCCGGCAATGCCACCATCAACCGCAAGGCGGAATGGCCGCACTGGAGCCCGACCGAGAACATGATGAACCGCGAGCCGGCGCGCTATCGCAAGATGGCCAGCGGCATGGAAGGTGGCCTCGACAATCCGCTCGGCCCCCGCGCCCTGTATCTGTACCAGGGCGACCGCGACACCATGTTCCGTATCCACGGCACCACCGAGCCGGAAACCATCGGTCACGCCGTGTCCAGCGGCTGCATCCGGCTGATGAACCAGGACATCATCGACCTCTACAGCCGGGTCAATACCGGCAGCCGCGTGGTGGTGATCCAGAACGGCGCGATGAGTGCGCTGCCCTCCAGCAGCAAGGTCGCCAGCCGCGAATAGCTGAATTTCGACACCTGTCGCGAGGTCTGGACAGCCAGCGGCGGCGCCAGGCAGCGCCGCCGTTCTGGTGAGCCGTCAACCATTGGCGAACGGTACCGCCACCACCGAGGCCATCAGCGCGATACGCCGGACGGACGGCAGCGAGCGCCGGCGCACGAATTTCGGATCCTGCGGAAACTGTCAAGGCTGGCTGATCATGAGGACATCTCCATCGATCGGGTGACGCCATCGGCGCCGGCGTTTCGATCAATGGTACTTGCCAGATTACGGCGTGCAGACTGCCAAATTAAGATTTCGCCACATCCTGGTGGCGACGGCTACCCGGCAGCCACAAAGCGTCCCCCGCATCCGCCGTGAAACCACGCTCGTAGCGCAACAACTCCTTTGCTACGCCACGTTCCAGCCACCGGAACTATCCATGCTGCGTCGAGTTAATTATGCTCATTGGAGAATTTGCCATGCGGATGATTGTAGGAATGCTTCTGGGGGCGCTGATGCTGACGGCTGGCGTCTACATCTATGATTCGATGGCGACATCGTCTGTGGCCAACGGCCAGGTGGCGCAGGAGCACCGACCGATCGTGAACTGGGACGTCGCCGCCACCGAATGGAGCGCGTTGAAGACGCGCACCCAGAAGGACTGGATCAGACTGACGTCGAACTGATCCCTGCGTTCAAGCAATATGGACCGCCCGCATCCTGAGATGCTGGCGGTTTTTCGCGGTCTATTGTTTCTTGCTGGCCTTGCGCGCATCGGCGATGGCCTGTCCGAACTGGACCTTGTCCAGCGGACCGGGCACTCGGAATTTGCCAATGATAAACGCCGGCGTGCCGTTGAAGCCGAACGCGCTGGCCTGCTCGTTGGTACGCTTCAAGGTGGCGGCGATAGCATCCTGATTGGCCTGCAGATCGGCGATCGCGCGATCGACATCGATGCCGGATTTGGCGAGGCGATCGCGGACGATATCCTCGGTCAGCCTCGAATCAAGCCGGATCAGCGCATCATGCGCCTCGACGAATTTGCCCTGATACTTGGTCGCCATCGCCAGCCGCGAGGCGTAGACCGAGACCGGCCCGAGGATCGGCCAGTCCTTGAACACCAGGCGGACCTTGCCATCCTGCTTGACGGCGGCGGTGAGGTCGGGTGCCAGCTTGCGGCAATACGGACACTGATAATCAAAATATTCGACGATGGTGATATCGCCCTTGGCATTGCCGGCCACCGGGATATCCGGATCGCGCAATACCAACGCCTCGTTGAGGACGTCTTCTTCCTTGCCATCGGCGGGCGCGGCCAGCGCTCCCCGCTGCGTCCCGAGCAACAGCGCGCCACCGAGCAGGCCCAAAGCGGAGCGGCGCGTGGTGGCGTACGTTGCAGGTCGGGGATCGATGCGGGCGCTCATGCTTGGTCTCCCGACGCCGTGCGCGCCCTTGCTCATGTGACGTAAATATTCCGCGCCAACATATAGAGCGCCACCACGATAATGATAGACGCAAACGTGGTATTCAGCGCGCCGCGTCGCCGCGACAAATGCCGGGCGGAGCCGGTACCGGCGAGACCGCCGAGCAATCCGCCAACGATGAAGACCGCGGCCAGATTCCACGAGATCATGCCGGACCAAGCATAGCTGAACGCGGTGGTGAGGCCGAACGCCGTGACGGCGACCAGCGACGACGAGATCGCGCTCATGATCGACATGCCGGTTGCCAGCATCAACGCCGGAACGATCAGGAAGCCGCCGCCGATGCCAAAGAAGCCAGACAGTGTCCCGGTGACGAGGCCGAGCGCCAGCAGCGCCGGCGTATTGGCAATGCTGATCTCGACTCGTGCCTCGCCGGCCCGTGAACGGGTCTTCAACATCAGTAGCGCGATCACCAGCATCAGGATCGCGAACAGCACCAGCAGGTTGTTGCCGTCCACCGTCTTGCCGAGACTCGCTCCGCCGAGCGCGCCGATAACGCCCGCCGCGGCGAATACCAACGCGCAGGACCAGTGTACATTGCCGCCACGGGCGTGATTACCGAGATTGACGGCGGCATTGGCGGCCACGGCGATGGCGCTGGTGCCGATCGCCACATGGGGATCGGGAACGCCGACGACATAGACCATCAGCGGCACCGCGAGGATCGAACCGCCACCGCCAACCAGCCCGAGCGAAAACCCGACCAGCACCCCCGATGCGAGCCCCAGCGCGCCTTGCATCACCGTGATCATGAATGGCCGTTTCTTGTTTGCACGGGGGCGACCTTACCCAGCTTTGCCGGGTGGCTCCATGGCGGCGACATCACAACTCCGATGTTTTGACACCGATGAATGTGATCATCGACGCAGCAGCAGCGTCACCGCGAGTGGCACCAGCAGGGACGTCACCAGCGCGTTCAGGCTCATGGCGATACCGGCGAACACACCAGCGACGGCATCGACCTGGAAGGCCCGCGCCGTGCCGATACCATGCGACGCCAGTCCCGCCGCGAAACCGCGCGCGCGGAAATCGGTGATGCCCATCCGGTTCATCAGCGGGGTCACGATCATCGCCCCCATGATGCCGGTGAGGATCACCGCGACGGCGGTGAGCGACGCATCGGCGCCGAGCGATTCACTGATGCCCATGGCGACGCCGGCGGTGACCGACTTCGGCGCCAGCGACAGCACGATATTGCGGGGCAGCCCGAAGGCCTGTGCCAGCAACACCACCGAAACGATGGCCGTCACACAGCCGACTACCAGTGCCACCAGCATCGGCAGGATCGCCGCCGCCACCACCTTGCGATTTTCGTATAGCGGCACCGCCAGCGCCACGGTCGCCGGGCCGAGCAGAAAATGCACGAACTGCGCACCGCTGAAATAGGTGGTGTAGGAGGTGCCGGTCAGCAGCAGGAACGCCGCGATCAGCCATATCGAGTGAAACACCGGGTTGGCCAAAGGATGCCGGCCGGTGGCCAGCGACATGGCGTCGGCGATGGCATAGACCAGCAGGGTCACGGTCAGCCACAGCAGTGGCGTCTGCGAGAGATAGACCCAGAGCGAAAACGAATTCGGGGTCATGGCGCGGTCGACCGGCGATCGATCAGACGCCCGACCACCAGAAAGGTCGCCACCGTCGCCAGCAGGGTGACGAGCACCGACATCGCCAGCACCGCCATGATGGCCAGGCCGTTCTCCGCCAGCAAATCGAGCTTCTGCACCACGCCGACACCCGCCGGCACGAATAGCAACGATAAATGCGCTACCAGGCCCCTGGCGCCACTCTCGACGCCACCGCCCCGCAGCGGCCCGCGTGCCAGCCGGGAAAAGCGGTCGCGCAGCAGCAACAGGACCAGCAGCAGCAGCAGCCCGACCACCGGGCCGGGCATCGGCAGCGCCACCGCGCGCACAAAAATCTCGCCGGCCAGCTGGCACAGCAGGATCAACGAAAGGCTGGCGATCATCGGGGCTCCATGGCTGTGCAGGCCTTATCGCCCGCGGCGTCGGGGATGTCGATCAGGCCAAACCCCGACCAGCGAATACCTGCGTGCCGACATCGTGTTTTTACAATCCTTCTAAATGGGTACTCGGCGCTTGACCCTTGCACCGGCGCTTGGAAGAAGCGTGGCATGAGCAGCATCGATGCCACACCCCGCCTTCTCGGCAATGCCCCCCGCGGCTTCCGCGGGACGATCCAGGGACTGGATGTGCGGGCCGGCGGATCTTCGCTGTCGGCGACCGAGCTGGAAAGTCAGCTGATCGAAATGGGGTTCGTCGAAGGCGCGCGGATCGAGATCCTGCACGAGGGCGCCATCCGTCGCGATCCGATCGCGGTCCGCGTCGATAACATCACCATCGCGCTGCGGCGGCGCGAGGCCATGTCGGTTGTCGTAATCTGATGAATGTCGTCCCGCTGGAATTCAGGTCCATCCACGTCGCCCTGGTCGGCGCCCCGAACAGCGGCAAGACCTCGCTGTTCAACGCCCTGACCGGAAGCCGACAGAAGGTCGCCAACTATCCCGGCGTTACCGTCGAGCGCAAGGCCGGCGCCTTCGTGACGCCAACCGGTCGGCAGATCTCGCTGGTCGACCTGCCCGGCACCTATTCGCTGCGCGGCCGCAGCCCCGACGAGGAAATCACCCGCGACGTCGTGCTCGGCAAGTTTCCGGGCGAAGCACTGCCGGACCTGGTGCTGTGCATCGCCGATTGCACCAATCTTCGCCTCACTTTCCGGCTGGTGCTCGAGCTGAAGCGCACCGGACGGCCGCTGATCGTGGTGCTCAACATGTTCGACATCGCGCAGCGCCGTGGCGTATCGGTGAATCTCGAAGCGCTGTCGGCGGCGCTCGGCGTGCCCGTGGTCACCTCGGTGGCGGTGCGCAAGGGCGGCACCGCCGAACTGATCCGGCTGACCGACGAGTTCGCGGCCCGCACCCAACCGGGCATCGTCGATAACACCTGGGCGCCGCTCAGCATCGGCGAACTCAAGGCGCTGCAGCGCGAGGCCGACCGGATCATTCGCGATACCGTGACCATGCCAACCAAGCCGGATTCGCTGACCACGCGGGTCGACGCCGTGGTGCTGCATCCGGTCGGCGGGCTGGTGATCCTGGCGCTGATCCTGTTCGTCATGTTCCAGGCGGTGTTCAGCTGGGCGCAGCCGCTGATGGAGCTGCTGGCCGACTCCTTCGCCGCGCTCGGACAACTGGTGCACAACACCCTGCCCGACGGTCTGCTGCAGAGCTTTCTGCAGAATGGCGTGATTTCCGGCGTCGGCAGCGTACTGGTGTTCCTGCCGCAGATCATCATCATCTTCCTGTTCATCCTGCTGCTGGAAGATTTCGGCTACATGGCGCGCGCCGCGTTCCTGATGGACCGCATCATGGGTGGCGCCGGGCTGCACGGTCGCGCTTTCATCCCGTTGCTGTCGAGCTTTGCCTGCGCGATTCCCGGGATCATGGCGACGCGGGTGATCGACAACCGGCGTGACCGTCTTACCACCATCCTGATCGCGCCGCTGATGACCTGCTCGGCGCGGATTCCAGTCTACACCCTGATCATCTCCGCCTTCATCCCGGCCAAGGACATCGGAGGCTGGATCAATTTACAGGGGCTGGTGATGTTCGGACTGTACGCCGCCGGGATCGGCAGCGCGCTGGGGGTGTCGTTCGTGATCAAGTTCTTCATGTGGCGCGACTACCAGCCGGCGCCGTTCATGCTGGAATTGCCGGACTACAAACTGCCGCGGGTGCGCAGCATCGCGATCGGCGTCTATACCCGCGCCAAAATGTTTTTGCATCGCGCCGGCACCACCATCCTGTCGATGATGGTGCTGATCTGGTTCCTGGCCTCGTTCCCGCAGCCGCCGGCCGGCGCCGAGGGACCGGCGATCAATTACAGCCTCGCTGCGATGATCGGGCATTTCCTCGAGCCGGTGCTGGCGCCGCTCGGCTTCAACTGGCAGATCGCCGTCGCCCTGATCCCCGGCATGGCCGCGCGCGAAGTCGCGGTGGCCGCGCTCGGAACCGTCTAAGCGATTGAGGGCGGCAAGGGAGCCGCCGACCAGATCGGCCAGGTGCTGGCCGACAAATGGAGCCTTGCCACCGCGCTGGCGCTGCTGGCCTGGTTCATCTTCGCCCCGCAATGCGCCTCGACGCTGGCCGTGATCCGTCGCGAGACCGGCAGCGCCAAGTGGATGATCGTGACTTTCGTCTACATGTTCGCGCTGGCCTATGTGGCAAGCCTGATCACCTACAACGTCGCCCGCGCCTTTGGCGCATAGGCCACGCCGGCTCAACCGATCCCGGCGATGAACCGTTCGATCTCCAGCGACAGATTGCCGGACTGGCGGCCGAGATCGTCGGTCATCTCGCGGACCTGACCGGCCGCCGCGACCGTCCCTGCCGCCGCGGCGCGCACCGCGCCGAGCTGGGTGGAGACGCGATCGGTCAACAGCGCCACTTCCTGGGCGTCGCGCGACACCTGGTTCATGGCGCTGACCTGCCCCTGAACCGTCTGTGTAATCGCGCCGGTCAATTCGTCGACCTCGCGAATCCGCGTGCCGATCGCATCCATCGCCTGTACCGCCGAATGGGTTGCGTCCTGGATCGCGGAAACCTGCAGCGTGATCTGGCTGGTCGCGGTCGCGGTCTGCGCGGCCAGCGATTTCACTTCGCCGGCGACGATCGCAAATCCCCGTCCGCCCTCGCCGGCCCGCGCGGCCTCGATGGTGGCGTTGAGTGCCAACAAGTTGGTCTGTGCGGCAATCGTGCTGATGAAGCCGACCACCTGGCCGATTTCGGCGGCGGCGCCGGCCAGACGGGCCACATCGCGATGAGTCGCCGCGGCATCGCTGACCGCATGAGCGGACAATTTTGACGACTGCTCGACCTTGGTCGAGACTTCCGCAAGCGAGGTGCGCATTTCCTCGGACGCGCCCGCTACCGAATTGATGCTCTCGGCGGCCTGCTGAACGGCGCGGGCAATCTCTTCGGTTTGTCGGGTCGCGTCCCCCGCGGTTGCGGTCATGGCATCGGCGGCCACGACCATCTCGCGGTTGGCCTGCGCCACCGTGTCGAGGGTTCTGCCCACTGACGCCTCGAATTCGCGGCACAGCGTGCCTAGTCGCGCTGCGCGCTCAACGTCCTCCGCTTGCGCCGCCTGGCGCTCCGCATTGGCCTGCTCGGACTGGATCGTTCCCAGACGCAGCGCCTCCAGCGTTTCCGCCATTGCCGAAAATTCGTCGTCCTGACCGACCTGCGGTACAGGCTCGGCATATTCATGCCGTGACAAATGTCCGATCGCCCGGCTCAGGGACTTCACCGGCTGGATCACCCGCAGGCGTATCAATCGCAGCACCAACGCCGCGCCGGACAGCGCCAGCAGCGTCGCCCCGATGGTCACAAACAGAGCGAGGCGTGCCGCTGCATATTGCTGCTCGGCACGCCGTTGCATCAGATCCAGCGCCTTCAAAGCGATTCCCAGAATCGGTTCAAACGGCGCATTGCACAGCGTCGTCCACTGCGCGGCCGTGACCGGCGCCGGACCCTTGCCGAGCGCACGATAGACCTCGTCCCGCTTGGTGATGGAGCTATCGAGGTCGCGCTCCGCGGTAGCGACCACGTCGGTGAGCGGTCGCGGCACACCGGGACGGACCATCAGGCCTTTCAGATGACTGAAGCCCGCCTCGCCGGCGCCGCGCAGCCGTCCGACCGTCGCGGCATTCATCGATGAAAAGGTCTCATTCGCCGCGACGGTGGCGCGCAATGACGAGCACTCGGCGCCCGCGGCTTCGCGCAGGCTCCCGGCGATCTGGCGAACGCCGATCAGCTCGGCGACATAGGGATCGGCGATACGGGCCTCGGCCGCGACATTCAGCGATGCGTCGTTCAGACTCTCGAGCACGCCGCTCATGGATTTGTACCAGACGTCGGTATCCGCGACGTTGCGGGCGGCGCGGGACTTCGCCGCGATCGGCCCGAGCTGATCCCATTTCTGCGTCGCGTCGTCCCAGTGTTTGCGCAGATCAACGACCAGGCCGTCGAGCGAAGCGCCGCCGATGCGCGGCAGAACCGCGACCGCCTCGGTGAGTTTCGCCGTCACCCGTTCTCGCAGCTCCGCCATTTTCGGCCGCGGATCGTCGAGGTTCAACAGGGCGGTCTGCACTTCGCCGCGCGAGTTGCGCAGGATCTGCATGGTGTTGAAGACCGATCGATCGGCCTCCGCGAGGGTTACGAGTCGACCCCCGGCCGCCATCTCACTCCAATCGCCGGCGAGATGCACGCCAAGCAGGGACACTACGACCGCCGTCAAGCCCAGAAACGCACCGGTCAACAAACTGCCGACGCGAAAATGAAATCCGATTCGCATGATGCATCCGTGGGCAACGCAGCTAACGCAGCTAAAGAATTCTCGCGGCAAATTCCCCGCTGATACCTACGGTATTGGACTCAGGTTAATTTTTGGGAGGACCCGGTTCGCGGGAAGCGCCCATCGGCAGCTCAGCACCGGAGCACCCCGACGATCAGGCCGCGGCGCCAGAGCTCTTCACGCTGAGAGCTCTGGCTTCGCCACCGATCAGGCCGCGCCCTTCAATTTTTTACTGCACTCGCTGTAATAGCCGCCGCCCTTCTGAATCCATTTCAAACCGCCATTGCCGGTGCCAGCCTTGTTGGCGTTGTACATGTCAACGCAGGTATGCATGCGGGCCTTGCCAGGCGTCTCCTTGGCGTATTTCGGATCGACCGCCGAGGGGAAGGTGGCCGGGCCGGTGGCCGATGGCGTGGCAGTGGTCGCCGCGGGAGTCGGCGCCGCTACCGGCTTGGCTTCGGTGGCTTTGCCTTCCGCGGGCTTGGTTTCCGCAGGCTTGGTTTCCGCGGATTTTGGCGCCGTGGCGGCTGCCGGCGTCGCCGAATCGGCGCATTCGGCCTTGCGGAAGTCATTCCACTTCTGGCCGTTCAGCGTGCCGGCGCTCTGCGCCTCCTTATACTTGGCGCTGCATTGCGGCATGCTGAGCGCCTGCGCCGGGCTATAGGCCGATACAGCCAGCACGCACACCGCCACCGCGCCCAGCCATTTCATCTGATACGTCATGGTTCTGCTCCCGTAGCGAGATTTTGAATGGCACTATCGTAGCGCGGCGGTGGCGAGGAGCAACGGCGGCGGCGCCGCCCGCTGCAAAATTTTCGGGCGGGCGCCACCATCACCACGGCCGATATTCACCCGCCGTTCAGCCGTTTGGCGCGACGGTGCCGTCTTTCAAACCGAGGTGCCCCATGATGAACTTCTCTTCCCGCGCGGCGATCGCCGCTTTCGCCTCCCTGCTACTGCTCGGCGCGGCATCCGCTCAGACCCCGGCCCCCGCCCCGGGCCCCGCCCCGGCGACCAAATCCGCGCCCGCCAAGATGGCCCCGGCCGAGACCAAGGCCGACAAGCCCCGAACCGCCGCTTCGCTGGACTGCTCCAAACAGGCCGACGCCAAGGGCCTGCACGGTACTGAGCGCCGCAAATTCCGCTCGGAATGCAAGAAGACCAGCAAGGTCAACTGATCTGTCTTTCCCCGGCGCAGCGAGGCTGCGCCGGGACCGGAGCCGAAGGCACAGCAGCTATCCCGCCTCGCATTTGTAGCCCGGGCCGGACTTTGCCATAACACGGGTTCCTCGAGTCTCCCGTAGCAATGCCTCTCGCCTTCCCCAGCCGATCAGAAATTGTCGTTCCGTTGCAGACGCTGCTGGTCGGCACGGCCGGCGCGGCGCTGTTTTATGCCGCCGAACTGCCGGGCGGGCTGATTTCCGGCGCGATGGTCGGCGTGGCCGCGTTCGGCATGGCCGGCCGGCCGGTGGGGCTGCCGCAACCGCTGGCGCATGTGATCCTGATGACGCTGGGCATGTCGCTCGGCGCCATGGTGTCGCCGACCATGGTGAAGAATCTCAGCGCCTATCCGTTGACCATTGCGCTGCTGGCGCTGGCGACCTTCTGCGCCACCTTTGGCAGCAGCCTTTATCTGCGGCGCGTGCATGGCTGGGACCGCACCTCGGCGCTGCTGGCCGGCAGCCCGGGCGCGCTGTCGCAAATCATCATGCTGGCGACCGAACGCAATGCCGACGTGCCCGGCATCGCCGTGGTGCAGATCTTTCGGGTCATCATCCTGACCGCGCTGGTGCCACTGCTGCTCGCCGCGACCGGGCTGATGGCCCATGGGCCACTGCCGTCGCGCGGGCCAACCGCGACGCCGCTGGCGCTGGCCGAACTCGCCGCCGCGGCGATAGCGATGGCGCTGCTGATGCGCTGGATCAAGTTTCCAGCAAGCTGGATGTTCGGCGCCATGATGGCGTCCTCGATCCTGCACGGCGCGGGCTGGGTCGAGGGCACGCTTCCGCAATGGGCCTATATCGCCGCGTTGACCGGGATCGGTACGCTGATCGGATCGCGCTTCGGCAAGATCAGCCCACGTACCATCCTCAGACATCTCGCCGCCGCGCTCGGCTCGTTCGCCGTGGCGATCAGCATCTCGGCGGTGTTCGTCGGCTTGATTGTACTGACGACCACGGTAAGGATCAGCGACGTCGTGGTGGCGTTCGCGCCCGGCGCGATGGACGCCATGCTGGCGCTGGCGCTGACGCTGCACATCGATCCGGTGTTCGTCGGCGCACACCATTTGTCGCGCTTCATCTATGTCTCGATCGTGACGCCGGGAATCGTGCACTTGTTCGGCAAGGCGCAGGACGACATCGACGATTAGGCGGGACGCTTGCCGCGGACGACGCCCCAACCGGCGATCGCCGCCATCAGCAGCGAGATCAGGACATTATAGCCGGCCATCGACAGGCCAAGGAAACGCCACTGCACGTCGTCGCAGCGGATGACCTTCACGGTACTAAGCCGCTGCAGCAGGCAGCCGGCTGTGCCGAGATCGACGACCGGGCCGCTGCAATCGGTCGGCCCGGGCCAGAATCCCCATTCGACGCCGGCATGGTAGGCGCCCAGACCGGCATTGCCGAGGACAGCCAGCGCCAGCAGCAGCAGACCAGCCACCAGAACCGGCCGCGGCGTCGGCCGCGTGGCGGCGATCGCTACCAGCAAGGCAAGCGGCACCGCGAGATAATAAGTGTAACGCTGCTCCAGGCAGAGCGGGCACGGCTGGATATCCAGCACCAGCTGGAAGAACCATGCCCCGGCCAGGGTCGCCGCCGCGATCCCGGCGATGGCGAGGGCGGCAAGCCGCGGCTGGCTTGCAAAGCGCCTTGGCGCGGGTTTGACGATGGCTTCGGCGGTCACGGCGTTCTCCGGGGGTATCCCTGCTCGTATCCCGCGCCCCCGGCGCTGTCGAGCCAGTCCCCATCACTATGGGGTGTTTTATCAGGCGCCGCGCCGGACGACGCCGGTTGACCCCGGCGCAGCGCCCGCTATATTCCGCCGGCTTCGTGACCCCGGCCACCGCCGGCGTCCGATGGCCCCTGTGGCGGAATTGGTAGACGCGCTCGACTCAAAATCGAGTTCCGCAAGGAGTGCTGGTTCGATTCCGGCCAGGGGCACCAACAGGCCATCATTCGTAATAAATGTTTTGAGCGATGCTCTATGAGCGCTTGCTCGGCGGCTGTTGACGAAGGCAAAACAGCGGACCATCCGTTCGTCAAAGACACGCGGAACCAATGGACGTCTCCGATCCCGAACTCATCCAGCTCGTCGGCCCAAATGCCTTCCTGAAGGGCAGGGTTTATCAGCGGCAGGGCCGGGTTGGCGCGATAGCACGGTCCGGCGACACGCTTGTGGCGCGCGTACGGGGATCCGGCGGCATTCGGTACGAGACCGCGGTGAAAGTTCGGCGCGAAACGAATAATCGGCTTATCGCCGTCGGTACCTGCTCCTGCCCGGTCGGGATGAACTGCAAGCACGTCGCGGCGGCGCTGATCGAGGCCGGCCAGCGCCGATTGTTCCCCGACGACGCGGAGGCGCTCGCATCCGGGCAGATCCCCTCCGAAACCCAAGCGTCGGCATCTATAAAAACACCATCCCGCCCCGCAGCTCCTCCTGCTCCGACCGCTGAGCCGGTCGTTCTGCCGCCGAATATTCTCGATTGGATCGAGCGCCTTGCCACACCGGAGCTCGGCGACGACCCGGCAGATCTATGGCCTGAAGGCGCGCCACCGCTTTTGCCTCACCGGCACGCCAATCGAGAACAACCTTGCCGAACTGTGGTCATTGTTTCACTTCATCGCACCGGGATTTCTGGGCGATGCCAAGAGCTTTGCCCGCGACTGGCGCACACCCATCGAGAAAAAAGGCAACGGGGCCCGCGCCCGCATGCTCGCCGCCCGCGTCCGTCCGTTTCTGCTGCGTCGCACCAAGGACGCCGTCGCGCTCGATTTGCCGTCCAAGACCGAGATGGTGGAGGCCGTTGCGTTTGAGCCAGCGCAACAGGCGATCTACGATACGATCCGGCTTGCCATGCATGAGCGGGTGCGCGAGGCGATGGCCGACAAGGGGCTGGCCCGCAGCCGCATCGTCCTGCTCGACGCGCTGTTGAAGCTGCGCCAGACCTGTTGCGATCCGCGCCTCCTGAAAGGGGTGAAGGGCGCGGAGACGGCCGGCTCCGCCAAGCTCGAACGACTGATGGAGATGGTTCAGGAACTGGTCGCCGAGGGTCGCAAGCTCCTGATTTTCTCGCAGTTCACGTCCATGCTCGCGCTGATCCAGCCAAGGCTGGAGGCGGCCGGCATCGCCTATTGCTTGCTTACCGGCGACACCCGGGACAGGGCGGGAGCGGTCGCCGCGTTTCAGGACGGGCCGGCGCCGGTCTTCCTCATCTCGTTGAAAGCAGGCGGCGTCGGCTTGAACCTCACGGCCGCCGATACGGTCATTCTGTATGATCCGTGGTGGAATCCGGCGGTCGAAGCCCAGGCGATCGACCGCGCCCACCGCATCGGGCAGACGAAGCCGGTTTTCGTCTTCAAGCTCACCGCCGTTGGCACCATCGAGGAAAAGATCGAAGTCTTGAAAGACCGCAAGGCCGCGCTGGCTGCCAGCCTGTTCGACCCCGACGGTCCCGCTACGCTCGACATCACCGAAGCAGATATCGACATGCTGTTTGGCGCGTGAATCCAGGCCAGCGAATCAATCGATTCCCGGGTTCTGACGATCTCTATTTCAACTCGACGACATCGAGTTCGCGGTCTTATTCCGACGCTGACCCCATTCCCGACCGCATTGACGCTGCGCGGGCGCCCTTTGACAGGCCTACGCGGCGCGCACCCTGCCGAGAAACTGGCCGACGGCTTCCTGCAGACGGTTGCTGTCCAGCCACAACGACTGCGCCGCTTCCTGAACTTCGACCGAGGAGTCGCTGGTCTGGGTTACGCCGCGCTGCAGGTCGGCGATATTGGTGCAAGCCAGCAACGTGCTGTCATTGGCTTCCTCCACATTGCGCGAAATTTCCTGCGTCACGGTCATCTGTTCCTCGATGGCATCGGCGATGGTCGAGGCGATCTCCGACATCTGTCCGATCGTGGCACCGATATCCTTGATCGAGTTCACCGCATCGCCCGTGGCGGACTGCATCGCGGCGATCTGTTGACTGATTTCCCCGGTGGCCTTCGCGGTCTGCTCGGCCAGAGCTTTCACCTCGGACGCCACCACCGCGAAGCCGCGACCGGCATCGCCCGCCCGGGCCGCCTCGATCGTGGCGTTCAGCGCCAGCAGGTTGGTCTGCCCCGCGATGCTGCTGATCAGTTCGACCACGTCACCGATACGGCTGGCATTTTGAGCCAGAAGCCCGATCCGCTCGTTGGTCGCATTAGCCTGCAGAACGGCATCGCTGGCGATGTTGGCCGATTGCCGGACCCGGCTGCGGATGCCGCTGATCGACGCCCGCATCTGCTCCGCGGCCGTCGCCGTCGACTGCACCTTGACGGCGGCGCCTTCGGAAGCGGTGGCCACCGTGTTGGCGATCTTTTGTGACTTGTTGGCGGTGACCATCAAGGTGCCCGCCGAGGTTTCGAGGTCGCTGGAGGCGGTGGACAGGGTTTCAACGATGTTGCCGACCGCGTTCTCGAATTCCTGAGCGAGGCCGAGCATATCCTGCTTGCGCTCCTCGGCGCCGCGGGCATCCGCGCCCTGGGCTTCTTCATACATCTTTCGGGATTCAAGACCCTTGAGCTTGAAGTCCGTCAGCGCCATCTTGATTTCACCGATCTCGTCATCAGTGTGGGGCGTCGGCATCTCCACCGTCAGGTCCGCAGAGGCAAGACTGTTCATGATGCGGATGCACCTGACCAGCGGGCGGATCAGACGGTTGCGGATGACGAAGAACTTCACCAGGGTCACCAGCAGGGTCACCAGCAAGGTCGCCGTGACCATCACTCCGATCACGGCATAGACCGGCCTGAGCAGGTCCGCTCTGCTGATTCCGGAGGCGAGGATACCGAGCAACTGACCATCCGCGCCGAAAATGGGATCGTACCCTGCCAGATACGGGGTGCCGAGAATGGTGATCTCGCCGCGAAACGGAGCCTTGCGTTCAAACACCGCTTGATAGGCGGCATTTCGCTCAAGCCGCGTACCAATAACGCCGGAGCCAGCGGAATTCGTACCGGTGGTGGCTATTTGCAGATCATTCATGAAGATCGAAACGTCGCCCGTGACGAGCAACTTCATTTTATCGACGATTTCCGAATCGCCATTCAGCACCCGGTTACCGACCAGCAACTTGTTGTCGACGATAGCGAATGTCTTGCCGTAGCTGCTGAGAATCTCACGTACCACTCGCAGGTTGAGCTCGACCTCTGCGCCCGCCTGCTTGATTGCGCCGGCCTCGAGAACATACCAGGCCACGCTCATCATGGTGACGCCCAGAAACGCCAGGCCGGAGATCGACATGATCAGCATCCGCGGCAACAGACGGATCGTTCGGAACGGACGGGAAGGTTTTCCAGCGGTGGTGGCCAGCGGCGGCGTTGACATTCTGCTCTCCCTGCGATGGACCGATAGCCGCCGTGCGAACAAAGCCAAGCCCATGCGGTTTGAGTGACCGACGGTAGGAAGATGCAGATTTAGGCTGCGTTAAACTTTAACTACGTGGAACTACTGTTCAGATCAGGGCCGTTTCCGCCGCTTGGGCGCTGTAAACGCTGGTTTCCGGACAAAGGCCGTATTACTACCCCCAGTCAAATTGCAGCGTCGTTAACCATTCGAGCCTCATTTCCAATAGTCGCGGGCAGATGCTCAGCGCCGTGTCGGAATGCAGGTGCCCTGGAATGCAAGCTCAATCCCCCCTTAAACAGCCAGACGACGCCTTGCGGCAAGGTCCGGCTGGTCACAGCGGCCTTGCCGACAGCATCGAACTCGTTAACGGCGGGGCGGATCATGTGATCCAGCTTCGTCCGCGGACCGACCTGTTCGAGAATGGTGTTCTGCAGTCGATGGAATCGCGGGCACTGACCTATTTGCGGTCCGGCCTGCCGATTCATCTGCGCGGTCCCGCCGGTACCGGCAAGACCACGCTTGCGATTCAGATTGCCGCGCGCCTCGGCCGTCCGACCATTCTGATTACCGGTGATGGCTGGTTCACCGCGCAAAATCTGATCGGCCGCGAGACCGGCACCAAATCGAAACAGGTGGTCGACAACTACGTCCACTCGGTCAAGAAAATTCAAACCGAGGTTTCCGCGGTGTGGAGCGACGATGCGCTGACCCGGGCGGTCAGCGAAGGCTACACGCTGGTCTATGACGAATTCACCCGCTCGCCGCCACAGGCCAATAATCCGCTGCTGGCAGCGTTTGAAGAACGCATGCTGATCGTGCCCGGCGGCGCCCGCCGCGAGCGCGTGGTGCAGGCTCATCCCAGCTTCCGCGCGATCCTGACATCGAATCCCGAGGACTATGCCGGCGTCACCGCGCCCCAGGACGCGCTGATCGATCGCATGATCACCTTTGATCTCGACAACCACGATCGCGACACCGAGGTGGGCATCGTTTCCAACCGCAGCAGGCTGGACCAGTTGCGTGCCTCGCGAATCGTCGATCTCATCCGCGCGCTGCGCGGCTCTCCCTTCCTTAAACAGAGCCCCTCGATGCGATCCGCGATCATGATTGCGCGGATCACCGTGACGGAGGATCTCACGGTTGGCGCGCAGGACCCGCGCTTCCTTCAACTGTGTCTCGACGTGCTGGAATCCAAGACCTCCGGCATCGACCCGAAAATCAGGAACGGTTTCCGGACTCATCTGGTCGATCTCGTGCGCTCGATCTGCGCGTCTCAGTCCGCGGAGAACGCGGCATGAGACCATCTCCAAAACATGCTACCATGCGCCGTTTCACGGTTGCCAGCCGCGTCAGCCGCGACAAGCCCGAGGCGGCCGCCGAACTGGTCCGTCTCGAATATGAGCGACAGCGGCTGTCGCGGACCATAGCGGCCTTCGACGCCCGCCGCGCGGCGGCGCATGAAGAGCTTGCCGCCGTCGAAAGCCGCATCGGCTGGGTACACGGCCTGCTCGGCATCAAGGACATCGCAACGGCCGCGCCGCCAGTTGTCGAACGCACCGCACCCGCGGTGACGCGACCGGGCCAGGCCCGGCCCGGATTGGCCAGGAGGCCACGATGAAACCGCTTCAAATCGCTCTGGCGGCCCGCGCCGTTGTTCAAACTATTACTTCGAAGGAGCCGGAAGTGGTGTCGCGCTGCGAACGCCAGGATCCGAACTGGAAGGTGATGGTCGAGGTGATCGAAACCAAGGCACGCATCGACGACAACGATCTGCTCGCCAGCTACGAAGTCGAAATTGACCAACACGGCGAGCTCGTCGGTTACGAGCGGGTGCGTCGCTACAAGCGCGCCCAAGGCGTCTTAACGGCCTGACGAGGAACAGCTATGAGCCGCATGGAACAATCGGTCCGGGCCGATGGACTGGCCGATATTTTGGAGCGCGTGCTCGACAAGGGCATTGTCGTAGCCGGCGACATCACGATTTCACTGGTCGGCATTGAACTGCTGAATATCAAGATTCGCTTGCTGGTGACCACCGTCGACAAGGCGATGGAACTGGGAATTAACTGGTGGGAGGCCGATCCGCGCCTCACCTCGCGCGCGGCGTCGCTGGAAGATGAAAACCGCCTGCTGCGCGGCCGTCTTGCCATCCTCGAGCAACGATTCACCGAAGCCACCGCCTGACCACCCGCCGCGGGCGGGCGCACGGCTCCTCCGCGACTTGCAATCAACAGGCCGCATTGACCACGACAGGAATCACAGGCCATGAGCAGGAACCGTTCCAATGACGGGCCCAAGGGCCGGGACGCCATCGATGAGATCGCGCGCCGGATCGGCGGCCTCGTCGAGACCGTACAGGACGTCATCAAGACTGGCGGCACCTCGGCTAACGGCAGCGACTTTTCGATCGATACACCGCTTGGCCCGCTGACCGGACGTTATAGCGCTACCGTCAAATCGGCCTTCGGCAACAACAGCGCCAGGCCGCAGGGACCTGGCCGCCGCAAGCCGGCCGAGGAACCCGCCGCCACCCCGGCCGCGCACGAACCGATGATCGACACCTTCGACGAGCCGGATGCCATCGTGGTGACCGCTGACATCGCCGGACTGAGACTCGAGGACGTCGTGGTCGCCTGCGAGCCCGGGCACCTCGTCATCAAGATCACCGGCAGCGTGCCGCTGAGCAGGCGCCTCGTTTTTCCGATCCTGACATCCGCGCACAGTGCACGGGTGCGGCTCGCCAATGGCATTCTCGAAATACGCGTGCTGAAGGATCTCTCATCGTGAACTCCAACGCTGCAGCAAATGATCCGGCGGCCCAGTCACGACTCTATGTCTACGCCATCGTGCGCAACGCACCGCGCACCCCGATCACAGCGCCCGCCGTCGCCGACCCGCTCGGCGCCGTCTGGGTGGAGCCGATTGGAGGCCTGGCAGCGCTGGTCAGCAACTACACAGGCGACGAAATCATGCCGGTACGGCGCAATGCCCTGGCGCATACCCGCGTGCTCGAAGCCGCCCTGCCCGACGGACCGATGCTGCCGATGCGGTTCGGCGTCATGGTCGATGACGTCGCCGGCCTGAAGCGCGTGATCGCGCCACGGGAGAAAGATCTCGAAATGCTGCTCGACGATCTCAGCGGCCGGGTCGAAGTCGGCATCAAGGCCCGCTGGAACGAAGATATCATCTGGACGGAGATCGTCGCGGCTCATCCCGAGCTCGGCCGGGTCGGCAATCGCCTGAAGCGGCTGTCGAAAGGCGAGGGTTACTACGACCGCATCGATCTCGGCCGCAAGGTCGAGGCCGCCATTTCCGAGAAGCGGATCGCCGAAGCCGAGAAGCTGCAGCGCTTCCTCGATCCTTTCGTCGTGCGGCAGAAGCAGCTCAACCAGACCGACGACATGACCTATTTCCACACCGCCGTGCTGGTTGAGGGCAATCTCGAGCCGGCCTTGTTCGAAGCCATCACGCGCTACGAATCGGTGCAGCCGCACCGGCTGATCCTGAAGGTGATTTCGCCGGTGCCGGCCTATAATTTCGTCGCCGTTAGTCTTGACTGGAGCGCGGGCGAGTCCGTGCGGCTGCGGGAATCCGCCTGATGCTGTTCAAGCTCCTCACGCTGCCTATCAGCCTGCCAATCGATGCGGTCGGCTGGATCGGCAACAAGATCACGGAAGCTGCCGAACAGCAGCTTTATGATACCGAAGCGATCAAGCGTCAGCTCGAGGCGCTGGAAGAGCGGCTGGTCTCCGAGGAACTCACCGAGGTCGAATTCGAGGAGCTCGAACTGATGTTGATCAACCGGCTTCGCGAAGCCAATCGTCGCCTCCGGGCGGTAGGGCCCTGAGATGGATGCGCGCATCGAACTGAACCGGACATTGACCGACGCACCGGCGCAGGACGCCGGTCGCGGACTGGTGCGGCTTGATCCCGCCGACCTCGCGGCACTTGGGCTCTCGGTGGGCGATGTCGTTGCCGTTACCAAGGTCCGAACCACCTATGCGCGGGTGCTGCCCGCGCATGCCGAGATGCGGGGCCGCGGGCTGGTCCTGGCCGATACCGCGGTGGCGGCGAATACCGGCGCCAGCCTTGGCGACAGCGTAAGACTCTCGGCGGCGTCGGCCAGACCGGCGGAGAGCGTTGAACTGGCGCTCGAGACCGGCGCGGCGCGCCCCAACATCGTGCTGCAGCGACGGATCGCCCAGTTGCTGACCGACCGCGTGATCGGCCAGGGCGATCACCTCAGCTTTCCCCTGGTCGGCGGACGCATCCTGCGTTGCACTGTCGTCGCAACCGCCCCGGCGGGCGCCGTGACGGTTGCCGCCGAAACCCGTTTCACGCTGAGCGAAGGTATCCGCCGCGGTACCGCGTTCAGCGACATCGGCGGCCTGACCCGCGAGATCGAACGGTTGCGGGAAGTGGTCGAACTGCCGATCCTGCGGCCCGATTTGTTCGAACGGCTGGGCATCGATCCGCCTAAAGGCGTTCTGCTGACCGGCCCGCCAGGCACCGGCAAGACGTTGATTGCGCGAGCGGTCGCCGACCAGTGCGGCGCCACCTTCATCGCCGTCAATGGCCCGGAAATCATTTCCAAGAACTACGGCGACAGCGAAGCCGAGCTTCGCGCCATCTTCCAGAAGGCGAGCAGCCGGCCGCCAGCCGTGATCTTTATCGACGAAATCGACGCGATCGCGCCGCGCCGCGACCAGATGTCCGGCGATCGGCAGCTCGAACGGCGCGTGGTGGCGCAATTACTGACCCTGATGGACGGAATGGAAGGCCGCGGACGCATCGTCGTGATGGCGGCCACCAATATGCCCGACAGCCTCGACCCGGCGCTACGGCGTCCCGGCCGGTTCGATCGCGAGATCGCAATCGGCGCGCCGGATCGCCACGGCCGACGCGAGATCCTGGCGGTGCATACCCGCGGCGTGCCGCTGGCCGACGACGTCGACCTCGACGGGTTCGCCGCGATCACGCATGGATTTGTCGGCGCCGATCTGGGCGCGCTGGTGCGCGAGGCCGGCATGGCGGCGCTACGCCGCGCCGGTGGTGCCGCGGCCGACGCCGCCGCCCTGTCGGTCACAGTCGACGACTTCGACAAGGCGCTCAGCGAAGTCGCGCCGTCGGCAATTCGCGACGCCGTGGTTGATATTCCCGAAGTCAGCTTCGCCGATGTCGGCGGCGCCGAGGAGTTGAAGCAGTCCTTGATCGAGGCTGTGGTTTGGCCGCTCGTACATGCCGACCTGTTCGCCAGTTCGGGAATCCGGCCGGCCAAGGGCGTGCTGCTGGCGGGGCCGCCCGGCACCGGCAAGACGTTGATCGCCCGCGCGCTTGCCAATGAGGCGCAGGTGAATTTCCTCGCGGTGTCCGGTCCAGAACTGCTCGACCGCTTCGTTGGCGAGAGCGAGAAGGCAGTCCGGCACATTTTTGCCAAGGCGCGTTCGCTGGCGCCGACCATTCTGTTCTTCGACGAGATCGACGCGCTGGCACCGATCCGCGGCGAAGGCGATGGCGCGGTGTCCGATCGGGTGGTGGCGCAGTTGCTCACCGAGATCGACGGCATCGAGGAATTGAAGGCGGTGTTTCTGCTCGGCGCGACCAACCGCCCGGACCGGATCGACCCGGCGCTGCTGCGTCCCGGCCGGTTCGACCGTCTGGTGCAGGTCGATGCCCCCGACCGCGCGACGCGCCGGACCATTCTGGCCATCCATGCCCGTCGCATGACGCTCGATCCGGCGATCGACCTCGACGCGGTCGCCGATCTCGCGATTGGCTTTGTCGGCGCCGATCTGGAGGCCGTGATGCAGGAAGCCGGCCGCTCGGCGCTGCGCCGGCTGCTGGCCGACGGCTTCGAGCTCACGCCGACGCTGCGGCAGGCCGATATCGATAATGCGCTGCAGCTCGTGGCGGCCAGTCGCGCCCTGCGTGGCGCTGGTAGCAAGGACACGACGTCATGAGCCAACAATTGATCGCCATCACCCGGCCCGATGTCGCCGCGACGATCGAGTCCAGCCGCGGCGTGATCGGCGGCATCCGGCTCAGCTTCGTGACGTCGCTCGGTCTGACCGCCATTCTGGCCAACATGCCAAAGCCGCGCTTCACCCTGTTTCCGCGCCGGCGGATCTTGCAGAACCTGCTTGAATTGCAACGCGTTCTCGAGGCGATCGCCGCCGTGGAACCAGTGCTGCCGGCCTGTCCGGGCACCCTGCTCGACGATTCATCCGAGGCGCTTGAACTGATCTGCGCCGATGCCTCGGCGCTGCGCAGCGCGCTCGACGAATTCGGCACCACGCGGCAATTCCAGATCATCGCCACGTGGGATGGTCCGGAAATGGTGAGCGCGACCAAAAACCGGCCGGACGTCGTCGCGGCGGTCGCCGCCGCCAAACCATTGGGGCGCCTCGCCGCCGGAAAGGCGCTGCAAGCCATCATGATGGGCGAACGCGAACGCCTGTCACAGGAAATTCTCGCCCGGCTGTCGCCCATCGGTCGCGACATCCTGGCGATGCCCCAGGACGGCGAGGATTGCGTAGCCAATCTCGTGGTGCTGCTCGACGACAGCTCCGAAGCCAGGCTCGACGCGGCATTGCTCGAACTTGATGCGCTGCTTCCCGGCAACAGTCGGCTGCGCTGCATCGGCCCGCTTCCCGCGGTCTCGTTCGCCGCGGTCTCGCTGGATCGCATCGACCCGGATCGCATCGACGCGGCCCGCCGGCTGCTGAGCGTCGGCTATCGCCTCACCACCGAAAGCGTGCGCACCGCCTGGCGCGGTTACGCCCGCGCCAATCACCCTGACGTCGCCGACGCCGCAGCGGCTTCCAACGAGTTCGCCGACGCGTCGGCCGCCTATCGGCTACTGCGCCGCTTTGCGGATCAGATGGAACGGACCGGGCATCAGCCCGCCCTGTTCGTGGATATCCTCGGACAGGCCGACAAGGGACGGCGGGCGGCATGACCGTGAACTCGCTTTCCGCATTGATTCACGGGGTCGTCGCGGCGGCGACGGTTCCGCTGATCAGCGACCTCGACGATGTGTTTGGTCTGGGTTCGGTGCAGGTGCACGTCAAGGACGATCTGGCCTTGATCGCTTCGCGGGTCCCCGGCGACATCGATCTCACCGCCCTGTTTGCCGATCAAAACCGCGTCGCCAAGGTGGCCCTGGCGCACCACCAGATTCTCGCGGAAATCTGCACATCGGTTGACGTTGTTCCGATCCGCCTCGGCGGTGTGATTTCCGGCGAACAGACCGCGCAGGAATTGATCCGCAAGGACGGCGATCGGTTTCGCGAGACGCTGCGCAAGATTGCCGGTGCCGTCGAATTTTCGGTGATCCTGAATGATGGCGCTCCCCGACCCGTTGCCGCACCAAAACCGAGCGACGGCCGCAGCTATTTGCGCGGCCGATCGGCGGTGGCATCCCAGGTACATTTGCGTCCGCTGCGTATCGAAGCCGCGATGGCGGCGGTCGATGCCTTGTTGCGTGAGGGCACGCGTTCTCAACAGGCGCGACCGCTGCCCCACGCGGAGCAGGGCGGCCAGCAGCGACGGTTTGACACGACCTATCTGGTTGACCGCGACAACACGACCGAATTCCTACGGCGTTGCAGCACGTTGCCCGCCCTGCTGGCCGACGCCAATCTGGTGTCCGCCGTGCGCGGGCCGTGGCCGTCCTACAGCCTCGCAGGCGAACTGGAGACGACCTCATGAGCGACATCATCGCAGCGATTCCGGTTCATACCGAAGGTGGGTTGCTGGGCGTGATCGATCGTCTGCTTGAGCACGGCGTGGTGGTTCAGGGCGACCTCGAGGTTTCGGTCGCCGGAGTCGATCTGCTGTCGGTCGGACTGAAAGTGTTTCTGGCGTCGATCGACAAGGCCGACATGTGGAAGCGCGGCGTCAGCGCTCCGGACGAAATCCTGGTCATTCTGATCGCGCCGGCGTTTCCTGCCCCTGACGCCAAGCTGTCAGGTCGCGATTTTCTCGCCCGTCGCCGCGCCAACAATATTTCCGACGCCACCATGGTCGCGCAACTGAAATGGCTCGCGGAAGATCATGGCGGGCGGCTCGATCCGGCCGAAAGCCGCGATCTCGGCGGAGAACTGCGGATCGTGGTGCGGATCCGGCAGGGACAGCGCGTCGCGCAGCTGGCCGCGGTGGGGCCTGATCTGCCTGCATTGACGGTTTCCACCTCGGGGCCGTCGAGCGAGGCGATCGCATGAATGCCCATGCTGATATCTCACCGCCCGTTGAAGCCGTTAAACGCGACGCGCTTGGCAACGAGACGCTGACCGAGGCTTTTGAATCAATCGCCGCGCAGATGCTGCCGAAGATCGCCGTCGACGTCGACCCGGAGAAAGCAGGTCAGGATATCGCCCGCATCGTTCTCGCGCTGGTGGAATTTCTGCGTCGGCTACTGGAGTTACAGGCCATCCGCAGAATGGAAGCCGGACGATTGACCGAGGCCGAGGAAGAGCGGGTTGGCACCGCCCTCATGAAATCCGCCGAGGCCATTCGAATTGTCGCTGCCCAGTTCGGGCTACAGGAGAAAGACCTCAACCTGGACCTGGGGCCGTTGGGGAAATTGATATGAATCGCATCGTCATTGAAAAAGCCACTTCCAAACCTGACCGTTCGCGCACCTCCTCGCTCAGATTCGCCTTCATCACGATGGCCGCGGTGCCAGCGGCCTCGGCTGGTGTGGTGGCGCTGACCGCGGTGCTACTGGCACCGAGCACGCCCACCCTCGCCGCGACGGCGGTGACGCTGTTCGCGTTCAACGCGCTGGCGATGCCGGTGTTTCTCGACCGCCGGATCAGTTCCCGCCTGACCGCGATCGCGGATGCGCTACGCGCCGCCCGTGATGGGCGGGTCGAGCGCACGCCCTCCATCGCCGATAGCGACGCGATCGGTGATATCGCCCGACTGGCCAACGACATTGTCGTCGGCCAAGCCGATATCGGCCGTTACGCCATGAGCCTGCAAAGCGCCGAGGAATTTGCCCGGGTCTCCGAACAGACGATCCATCGCCTGATCGGCGGCGCGCAGGGTCTCGACCAGATGCTCGCCGGTCTGCAAACCACGGCGAGCAATGTGTCCCGCTCCAGCGACCGGGTCGTCGCCAGCCTCGATGCCGCCTTGATCGTGACCGACCAAACCGCGCGCGATTTTGTCGCCACCGCATCACGTGTCAGCCGCTCGGCGGACACCATTGTCGTGTCGATCGGAAAAGCCGCTGGCGCGATCGCGCCGCCGCGGCAGATTGAATGGCGCGAGGCACCAACCTCCCCCGCGCTCGACGCCATCCAGATCAAGCTCGACCATATCGGCCGTTCCATCGCCGGTTTGCCAGCCGCGCCGGATGCGCGCGACCTCGCCGAGGCCGTCGCGGCGCCGGTACTTGCCCGACTGGCCGAACATCTGACCGACACGCAGCGCGCCGTGGCCCGTCTGGAATCGCCGATTGCCGAAAGTCGCGACGCGATAGAAGCGCGGTTAAACGGATTGGACGGGCGAATGGCCCGCCAGGATAACGCCAGGGTTGAGCCGGACGAAACACCGGCCAAGGTCGCCAGCCTCACCCAGGCAGTGATGCGCCTGGAGGCGCGTCTCATCGAGCAGTCGACACGGGTCGCACCGATCGTCGCAACCGCGCCCGCGCCGGCGCTCGACATGAGTCCTTTGGTCGAAGGTATCGAGCGGCTGGAGGGTCGCCTGATGCTGCTGATCGAACGCGCCCCCATCTCGTCAGAGCCGGTCGATCTGCGGCCATTTTTGACCGGACTCGCGGTCATCGAATCGAAGTTGATCGCGATCGAGGCCGCCGCGGCCAGCCCCTCCGCCGCCTCGCATCCGGATCTGGAACTGGTCACCGAATTCGATGCGGCGCGAGCGCCGCTACAGCGACTGCTGGTCGCCTTCCAACTGGCCGTACGCGATATCGGACAGCAGTCTGACCGGTTGCACACCACCATTGACGGATTTGCCGCCCCGGAAAACACGGTAACGGTGCCGGTGCAGCTTGACCTTTCGCCGCTGGTCGAGCGGCTGGATGACGTCGTTACCCGCTTGGCCTCACTTGAAACCGCGACACAGGAATCCTCTCCGACCCGACCAGCAGAGCCCAACCTCGGTCTGCTGGCTGAATTCGAGGCCAGCAAGGCGCCCATGCAACGAATCCTGGTCGGATTCCGACTCGCCCTGCGTGAAATCTCGGGCAGCGCGGCCCAGTTCCGCGACACGGTCGGCCAGATCACCGCGCAGCCCGTCACCGAGGCTGCGACGGCGCCGGTCATTGACCTGTCGCCTATCGTGGCGAGCATCGATGATCTGGCGTTGCGCTTCACCTCGATGGAAAACACCACCCGGGAAGCGATCCAGTCGCAGCCTGCGCGCCCGGCGATCGACAACCAGATGTTGCCATTGCTGACGCTTGATCGCAGCGCGACAAATACCGCGCTCACCGGCCTGAAGCTGATGATGCGCGAGATCGCCGATAACGCGACCGCGTTGCGCAGCGCCGCCGAGGCGCTGCCAGGCAGGATCGAGGTGATCGCGCCGGCCATCGACCTGTCGCCGATCGCAACGCGCCTCGACGATCTCACGGTGCGTTTCGCCTCGATGGAAAACACCACCCGGGAAGCGATCCAATCGCAGCCTGCGCGTCCGGTGATCGACAACCAGATGTTACCGATGCTGACGCTCGATCGCAGCGCCACCAATACCGCGCTCACCGGACTGAAGCTGATGATGCGCGAAATCGCCGACAACGCGACCGCGTTGCGCAGCGCCGCCGAGGCGCTGCCGGGCAGGATCGAGGTGATCGCGCCGGCCATCGACCTGTCGCCGATCGCTATGCGTCTCGATGACTTGACGGTGCGCTTCGCCGCGATGGAGACGACGACTCGGGAGGCGGTCCAGTCACCGCCCACCCCTGCGCCGATCGACAGCCAATTGTTGCCACTGCTGGCCCTTGACCGCAGCGCGATGAGCACGGCGCTCACCGGGCTGAAGCTGATGATGCGCGAAATCGCCGACAATGCGACCGCGTTGCGCGGCGCCGCCGACGCGCTTCCCGGCAAGATCGAAGTCATTGCGCCAGCCATCGATTTGTCGTCGATCACCGGGCCGCTGGCGACCCTGCGTGACGAACTCTCCGCCGGCCACGAGGTGCTCGCCGAAATGCATGCCCAGATGAACCACGATTCCCAAACCCGGCTAGATGCGTCGACGGCCCACATCAACCTGAATGTGCCATCACTGGTCACGACGCTGTCTTTGATGAGCGGTTTTTCGTCAGCCGTCGAAGTCCGGTTCAGCGACATCGAGGGACGGATCTCCGATGTCGCCCGTAGATATGCCAGTGGTAGCGGACAAGGACGCGCGGCGGCCGAGGAACTGGTAGGGCGCCTGCTGAATGCCACAACCGAGTTGGGCGGCGAAGTCGGCAAGTTTCTCGCGGTAGGCGCGGCGCTTAGCCGGGAAATCGAAATCGTGACAAGGAACGGAAGCGCGCCCACCCACGACACGCGATCAGCGGCAGCCCTTCGCTAGAGCGGGATGTGTTTAGGTCGAGTCGCCATCACCGCCTCCGTCATTGCGAGCCCTGGATAAGTCGGCTTGGCCGACTTATCCAGGGCGAAGCAATCGAGAAAGCTTCAGGCGAAGACTGAATTGCTTCGTCGCAAGGGCTCGTCGCAATGACGGGGCGGAAGTTGCCAACCACCTTAGAATCGTCCCGCTCTGGCACCTGACACGTCGCTCTGGAATCGACGCCGCCAGGTCGTCCTGACGAGCTGCCTCGGCGGCCACATCACTGGCGCCACGAAGCGATCCAGAAGCCTGCAAGACAGGATCGCTTCAATGCGAAAGATCCTCGCGCCGATGATACTGCAGCCGGATAACTTCATATTGGTTCGAACCACTGGACCCGTCATTGCGAGGAGCCCTTGCGACGAAGCGATCCAGTCGCAATTTTCCCCGCGGCCTTCTGGATTGCCGCGTCGCGGAGTTTATCATCGGGCCGGCGAAGCCGGACCCGGTGGCCCCTCGCGATGACGGGGAGATGGGACACTGATTCATCTCTCGGTCATCATGCTCAAAACTAGTTTGAACCAATCGTGGTCTGGCGCGCGGCATCCGTCACCGGTCCCGCCCCCGGGATTCTACCTGCTTTTAAATAAGCCGGTCATTAGGGACTGGCGGTTCATTCTCCACACTTCGGAACTGGAAACGCACGATGCTTTCCACAGATTTTGAAATAACTGGAGACCCCCAGTGTCCAATGAACCACTCGCGCAACTGTTCAAGCGTGACGCTCGCTTTGAACTCGTATACCCCGAATATGGATTGACGCTACGTGCCCCTTACGCCGAATGGCTGTTCGAGGCCGCCGCGGAAATCCTCAGTCGCATCGAGAAGCTTCGTATCGAAGGTACGATCGAAGAACTCGAGATGACCAAGGAATTCGAGGACTCCGGCTCCATCGACACGCAGATCGATGGCGTGAAATACGAAAACGGCAATCGTTTCGATGTGGTGCCGCAGTGCCTGGTCACCATGGGTGACATTGACTACCGCTGGATTTCGGCGATTTCGCGCGAGCCGCAGGCTGGCAAGTTCGGCCAGCGTCTGCACGATATGTCGCTCACTCGCAGCGACAACTATGACTCGCGCAACGGACAAACCGAAGCGAACTTTACCACGACGCGCATCTAAGCGCCGGATCGAGGACGGAACATGGAAATTATTTCATTCGGCTCCAAGGATGTTGACAACATCCTTCAACGCGATCCCAGCCGCATCGAATTCCTGCCTTTCGGGGCGGTGATGCTGGATCGTACTGGCAAGATCGTAAAGTACAATGGCGCCGAGGGCCTGATCGCCGGCCGCTCGGCCAGTGATGTAATGGGACGAAACTTCTTTAACGACATCGCTCCCTGCGCCAAGGGCAAGAAGTTCCACGGCGAGTTCATCAAATTCGCACAGACCGGAACGGTCAACACGCTGCTGGATTATGAATTCGACTACAAGATGAAACCTCTGAAGGTGAGAATCCATATGAAGAGCGCGCCCGATGGACTGGCCTGCTGGATTTTCGTCAAGCGCGTCTGACCAGAGTCTCCTAATGGCAGAGCGCGAACATATGGGCACCGAACCGGCTTCACCGCGGGTCTGGTCGGCCATCTCACTGCGGCGCAGCGGTCAGAGGCCTCTTCGGTTCGAAGGCGTCCTGGCGATCGCCGCCGAGACGCCAGCGACCGAGGGGCGTCTCGGCCACACCATCCGGTTGTTCGAGACTTCGAACGGCGAGATGGCCGTGGCGATGGAATTATGGACGGCGGGTTGCGAGATCCCAACTGCCGACGCCCGAATGATCCGAACCGCCGAAGAACTCGTTCAAGCTTGCGAAAGCTTCGACCCTCGAGAGCGAATGTCACTGGACTTCAGCCGTTCGCTCTCGGAGGTTCGGGGAGCGGCCGTCGCCACGAAAATGACGATCGAGTCGCTCCTCGAAGCCACGGCGGACGACTACCGCGCCACCGTACTTGCGATCCTCCGCGACCCGCGTGCTCAATCCGTAGCGGCTCACGTTCCGCCCAACATATAAGGAATTGAAGATGTCTCCCGTCACTCTTTTCAGCCGCGATGCACCGGCGCCAGATTACGCCGAACCGATGTCGACCCCGATCAACATGTTCGCAGCGGCTCCCGAAGTTAAACTGCACCGAACCGGGCAGCGTCCCTATGTCTTCGAAGGCGTCGAGGTTTGCTCGGCCACGACTCATTCGCCCGGCCCGTCGCTGTGGTATGAAGTCAACCTCTACCGTAAACAATCCAGCTCGCTGGTCATCGATGTGCGCTTCTTCGGGAAGCCCGATGATATGAAAGATCGTTGCCGCACCTACTTCGCCGACAGCCTCGACGAGGTGGCCCATGTGCTGGAAAGCTATGATCCCGCGATGGACATCGACGCCGACGTTCCCGTCAATGACATGAACGTGCCGATCAGCACGATTGCGCTGCACGCCGCGATGATCCGGATGCGGCTGGATGAGGCGCGCCGCCAGTTTGCCGATCTCACCGGCGAAATGTTGTACCAGCTCGACGTGCATTAAGGCGCTAAAGCCAAGGAAGTCTGGCCATGGCCGTCGCGTGTCCCGTCAAATTGTGCGATTCGGCAACGATCCGCCGGATCGTCGTCGCGCTGATCGCCGACGAAATCGGACACGCGACCCGTCGGGATGTTCCGCCGGCGGTTATTGACGGCTGGACCGACGGCACCGGAATTGACGAAGAAGGCGTTGGCGTCGATTCACTGATGCGTCTCGACTGCGCGCTGCGGCTCAACGAATACTTTCATCTGCACGAGGTCGGCTCCGAGGACTATCTGCTGGTGCGCCGGACCGTCGGCGATTGGGTAAACGTGGTCGAGGAGACTCTCAAAATGAGATTCGCCGCGATCACCTTCCGCACTTCGGGATCGACCGGTACGCCCAGTAAATGCATGCAGACCATGCTCGACCTCGACACTGAGGTCGCCGCCATGGCTGATATAGTGGGCCCGCGGCGGCGGGTCGCGGCGCTGGTACCTCCGCATCATATTTACGGATTCCTGCATACGGTTCGTCTGCCGCTTCAGTTCGGCGTCGAGACCGTCGATCTGCGTTGCTCCGGCCCCGGCAGTTGGGCCAGCATGATGGCTCCCGGCGATCTCGTGATTGCCACGCCGCACATGTGGTCGCTGCTGGCCGAGGCCGGCCGGCGCTTGCCGGACGACGTGATCGGGGTTACCTCCACCGCGCCGATGCCGGCCGCCTTGGCCACGAAGCTCTCCGCGCTGGGCCTCACCCGCCTGATCGAGATTTATGGATCATCCGAGACGGCAGGCATAGGCTGGCGCGACGATCCGACGGCGCCGTATGAACTGTTCGAATTCTGGCGCGTTGCCGATGACGGCCGGGCGATAGCCCGCCCGTCCGCCGAGTCGATCAAATTGAACGATGTCGTGACATGGCAGGGCGATCGACATCTGCGTGTCGGCCCACGCGGCGACGGCATGGTCCAGATTGGCGGAATCAACGTCAACCCTTCGGATATCGGTCGTCGACTGTGCCGCCATGAAGCGGTGCTCGACTGCGTCGTACGCGCCCAGCGCAACGTCGATCCGGCGCGGGCACGGCTGGAAGCATTCGTCGTCATCCGCGAAACGATGATGAACGAGCCGCTGTTCGCCGATGAACTGGCCATTTGGTGCGCCAGCCAGTTCGATGCGGCGGAACGCCCGATTGCCTTTACATTTGGCAGCAGCATTCCACGCAATCCGATCGGCAAGCCGACTCTCTGGTAGCCGCGCGGACGCGCGATACCGCGGCCGACGCCGGTCTTGGTGCGGGTCTTGTTACATTGTCGCGCGCGGTTTGTAGGTCCTTGATCGACATCGATAGCAGCCGACCCCTCGTTATTTTTATTCCCAAGAGCAGCAAGTTACCCAACTAACAAGTCACCGTATTTGTACCGGTTGCGTGATTAAGCTGCAATTAGCTGGGTAATTGTAGTTTCAACGAGATGGGCGACGGGACTGTGAACTGGAACGAGTGTCAAATTCCTACCTCGACATGTTAAGCGACCATCGCTTGAACCCTGGGTCACTGACCCGAAATGAAAGAAAGACCACTATCATGGCAATTGAGAAGAGCATCGCGTCGTCGAGCCTCGCTGAAGTTATTGACCGGATTCTGGACAAGGGCGTCGTGGTCGATGCTTTCATTCGCGTCGCGCTGGTTGGCATCGAGTTGATCGCCATCGAAGCCCGTGTCGTGATCGCGTCGGTGGAAACCTGGCTGAAATATGCCGAGGCCGTTGGCCTTGTTGCGCAGCCCCAGACCGCCTGATCCGCGTTGACCATCGGATGGCTGGCCTTGCGCCAGCCATCCGCGCGACCGGTCTCCTGATGTAACATTCGCCAACCAGGACGATCATTTTTGATGGCGTCACAGCCAAGCCGGCTTGCGAACCGTTTCGCGTATTCGCCTTGTAAGGGATCTGACGACGTGCCGACAGCCAGAGAAGACAGAGCACAACGCGTGAGCGATGTGCGACGCGGAACGCGGGAATTGCTGGCGCGGATTCGCGAGGAGCGTATCGCCCGTGCGCACAATACGGCTCCAGCCGTCTCGGAGGAGCCCCGCCACGAGCCGACCGCCGCGGCGACACGGCTGATGCCGGATCCGCTGGTTACCAGGATTTCTCAGCAGTTCGTTGCCACTGGATCAACCGATGTCTCGCCAACCGCCGCGCCATTGCAGCCGCGACAGATGCCGCTGCCGAACGGACACGAGACCTCGCTTCCCGGTCGCGTCACGCGCCATTATGATGCGGCGCGTCTCGGTATTTCTCCGGTCAACAAGGAAGACGCGACGCTCCGGCTCGATTTGAGCGTAAGCCGCTCGATCCGGACAACACCGGATATGCAACAGCGGTTTGCCGAATCGGCCGGGCTGCAACCATTGGAGCCGGTCAAGCGCGACGAGATCAGCAAAACGAGTGAAGCACTCGCCACCGTGCCGGCGATGACGCCGCAGCTTGAGCTCGGCGGGGCGCTGTCAGGCATCGAGGCCGTACCGACCCTCGGTCCCGGCCTGGTCTGGCGACTGTCGCAGGCGGGGATCCGTACCATGTCCGATCTGGCGGCCTGCGATGCCACCTCGGTTCGCACCAAGCTCGGCCAGCTCGGCCGTCTGGTGAAGGTCGAGGACTGGATCGCGCACGCCCGTTCCGTCGTGGCGGACTCCGCCGCGGCGGTGGCGCGGTCACGCAACCCATCGACCAAGCCGTAGCCGATTACGCGCCACGCGTATTCGGCTCTGTCACTGCGCGGCCTTGCCGCGGTAACCCGCGGCAAGGCCGCGGACGTATTTCAGCATCGCCATCTGCAACAGGTCAGTAGGCGTGCCCCCGATCGGTCAGCTGTTGTCCGACGCGATCCTGTGAGCCCGCAAGAGATATCCAGAATTCGCACACGATAACGCCGGGCCTCGCGGCGACATGCTGGCCCGCGGCGATGTCAATAAGAGCCAGGCCGATCAGCGCGCGGCCCGAAGGACAACGCGAACGCGTCGCTGCGACGGGATACAACCCGCGGCTTTATGAGTAGCGACACGCAAGACCTGAAATGGCACGGCAGGATCGCCAACCAGCTGCAACGTGGTTTCTTTGACGTCACCAACGCACTGGTCGGTAAATTTTTATCGTTATTTCGCAGACGTATAGAGATTCATAACCTCGTTTTTCCATTTCGGCGGAAATCTGGTTTCTTCGCTCCGGTGTTTATCTCCCTGTGACAAGTCAGCGCTAAGGTACCAAGATAGAGTTGAAGCCAAATTAGATTTGATAGCGGACTTATACATCCGCCGGAGCTGGAAATGACATTTGAGAATTCCGAGGCCATCGATCCGATTGCGGAAGCAGCGATGGCATCCATGGGTACTTACGCCATCTCGCCAACCCCCGACAATTTCGCTATCTGGTATGAATACCATTCCGGAAAGAATCCTAATCTTCAGCGCACAATTGATATCGTGATCTCGAACCGGCGCGGCTTCGACGGCGCCGCCCTGAAGGAATTGCACAACAGTTTCTTCTCCACCACGGAAGAGCAGCAGGTGCTTCGGCAGACCTCGCTGCAGGTGATGGAAGCCGCGCAGGAGGTTCTGGATCTACTGGATGTTGCCAGCGCCGAGGACAACCTCCGCATCCCGCTCGTGGACGAGATTGCCCGGACGGAGAAGACGAGCTTCAGCAACCTGACGAGAATGCTGGAGCATCTGATCAACGAGACCAGCGAAATGGCCAAGCGCAGCGACCACCTCGGCATCCGGATGCGGCGTTCGGCGGAGAAGATCGAGGCGCTGGAGCGCACGCTGGACGACGCAAGGCGCGAAGCCACCATCGATGCCCTGACCGGCATCTCCAACCGTCGCTCGTTCGATGCCAACCTCAACGAACTGGCCGGCGAGGCGATGAACACCGGTGAGGACCTTTGCCTGATGATTCTCGACGTCGATCACTTCAAGCACGTCAACGACACCTATGGTCATCCGGTCGGCGACCAGGTGCTGCAGTTCGTGGCCACCACGATCCAGCAGCATGTTCGCGGCCAGGATCGCGCCGCGCGCTATGGCGGCGAGGAGTTCGCCATCATCTTGCCGCGCACGCCGATCGAGGGCGCCGCCAAGGTGGGCGAGTATATCCGCATCGCCTTTGAAAAGCACAAGGCGCTCTGCGGCACCTCGCAGCAGCCGATCCCCGGCGTCACGGTATCGATCGGCATCTCCTGCTACGACCCCGGCGAAAAGCTGCTGGAATGGAGTGCCCGTGCCGATACCGCGCTCTATCAGGCCAAGCGCGAAGGCCGGAACTGCGTCCGTTTGGGAATGCTGCCTGACTGATTGCATGCCGATTCTAAGGGCGCGGCGAACGCGAGCGAAGACGCGCGCCAGCCATGTGCTCCGGAAAGGCTGGCGTCCATGCCGCTGCGTTCCTAAATGGTAGGGGCAGCAGGAGTACGCGCATGACCGCCCTTTCGATTCTCGACCTCGTCCGCGTGACCCAGGAAACCGATGCGCGTGGCGCGCTCGACAATGCACGGGATCTCGCCGCCCATGCCGAACAATGGGGCTTTGGCCGGTTCTGGGTGGCGGAGCACCACAACATGGCCGGCATCGCAAGCGCCGCGACCTCGATCGTGGTCAGCCATATTGCCGCGGGCACCAAAACCATCCGCGTTGGCGCCGGCGGCATCATGTTGCCGAACCACGCCCCGATCATTATCGCCGAACAGTTCGGCACGCTGGCGCGGCTATATCCCGGCCGCATCGATCTCGGGCTCGGCCGCGCCCCGGGCACGGACCAAATCACGGTGCGCGCCTTGCGGCGGACGCTGACCAGTTCGGATAATTTCCCGCAGGACGTGATGGAACTGCAGGCGTTCTTCGCCCCCGCCGGCCCCAACCAGAACATCCAGGCTGTGCCGGCTGCCGGCACCGACGTGCCGCTGTGGATCCTGGGGTCCAGCACCTATGGCGCGCAACTCGCCGCCGCGCTCGGCCTGCCCTATGCCTTCGCCTCGCATTTCGCACCGGAACAACTGATGCAGGCCCTGCAGATCTACCGCGAGCGCTTCGAGCCGTCGGAGCAACTGGCCAGGCCGCACGCCATGGTGGGCGTCAACATCATCGCCGCCGACACCGACAAGGAAGCCCGCCGGCTGGCGACGACGCAGCAGATGTCGTTCACCAACATGTTCCGCGGCACCCGTGGCCTCAGCCAGCCGCCGATCGACGACATCGAGACCTACTGGTCCGGCGCGGAGAAGGCGCAGGCAATGCGTATGCTGGCGCGCTCGATCGTCGGATCGCCGGAGACCGTACAGGCCGGCATGAAGTCGCTGGTGGCCGAAACCGGCGCCGATGAGCTGATGATCGTGTCGGACATCTATGACCACCCTGCACGACTGCATTCATACGAGCTGATCGCGAAGGCCAACGCGGCCGTCGAGCGCTCGCCACTGGTCGAGATTGCCTGACGTTCGTCGGGATCAGATCGCCGATGCCACTGATTCCAGTCCGATGATGCGGGCCAGAGCGCGGACTTCGCGCTTCTGATCCTCGCGCAACTGGAACAGCAGCGGCATCGCGGCGGATTTCAACTGCTGCACCTCGGAGCTCGCCGGATCGATCGGAGGGCTGCCGGCGGCGGGATTGGCCTGTTTGGTCTCGTGGATTTTTTGCGCCACCGCGCGCAACGCGGTTTCGACGCCGGGCCAGTGCTGTTCCTGCGTCGCCGTGAGATTGAGCCGGCCCTTGATGGCGGCGATCTGCGCGTCGCTGAGCAAGGTGTAGGTTTTCTGCCCCGACTTGCCGGTCTTTTGCTTGCCCGATGGCTGCGACGGAATCGTGCCCGGTGACAGTTGCGGCGGCGCGCTGGTCCCAAGCGGGCTATCGGCGGCAAAGGCCTGGCGCAAGGGTTCGTTCCAGGCGTCGGGGCGGGAGGGTTCGAGCGCCGCAACCGCATTCCCGCCGGACCACTTATCCGTCTTGCCCTGCCGGTTGGCCACCGGTCCCCGCGACACCGCGATCGAACTGTCGGCGCTGGGATCGAACACGGATCGCGACACGCTGTCGTGACCGACGACGCTGAAGATGGCCACGCCGACCACCAGCAAGCATCCAATCGCCAGAAGGGTCAGGGTACGCGTCAAGCCAGTCTCCGTTGCGCCGACGAACTCCGGTTCATCGTCCCGACAAATGGAGAATAATTAAGGCTTAACCATGCCATTCCGGCAGCCAAGCGACGGCGCTCAGGCGGCGACGGCCAGTACGTAGGCTTCCTGGATGTCAGAAACGATATCGGAGGCTTCCCACAGCGCCTCCGGCGGTACCGACTGCATTGTGATCGTCCAGTTCGCGCCTTTGCCGGCGCGCGAGGTTCGCACCACGTCGAACTCGACCTCGCGACACAACCGGTGCCGTCCAAAAGCCATGGCGACGCGCGTCCGGATTTCCTCGATCGTGGCTGGCGTCTTGGCGAAACTGGTCACTGTGTCCATCTGGACGTCCCCGGGCGCTGGTGGATTCCTGCGCCACGATGTTCCGCCCGTCATGGTTAATTCCGGGTTAATCGACGGCGCAACCTCACCCCAGAAGCTGATCGAGCCGATCGCGGAGCTGGTCCTGGTGATACGGCTTGGCCAGCCGCGGGAGATCGAGCTGGGCGCCCTCCGGCAACTCGGCGTAGCCGGTGGCGAGCAAGATCGGCAGCGACGGCCGTACCGCGCGCGAAGCCGCGGCCAATTCGATGCCGGTCATGCCCGGCATGACATGATCGGTCATCATCAGGTCGAGCGGCTGTGCGCTGTTCAGAATATCCAGCGCATGGCGGCCGGAATTGGCCGCGATCACCCGATGACCAAGATCTTCGAGCATTTCCATGGTCGACATGGCGATCAGCGGGTCGTCGTCGACAAACAGGATGATGGCGGATCGCGCGGCACGCCGCACCGGATCCATGATGCCGATCGCTTCCGGCGCCGTGGTGGTGACCGGCAGCACCAGCGTCGCCGTGGTGCCGCTACCGATCAAACTGGACAGTTCGAGCGTGCCGCCGAGTTGCACCGCCAAGCCATGCACCATGGACAGCCCGAGACCGGTGCCCTTGCCCACCGGCTTGGTGGAGAAGAACGGCTCGATTGCCTTTGTCAGCGTTTCAGCCGACATGCCGCCGCCATTGTCGATCAGGGATACTTTCAGATAGTCGCCAGGCTTCAGCGCCACATCGCCGTCGTTCGCCCTGTGTCGTCTGATCCTGATATCGATGGAGCCGCCATCCTGCATCGCGTCGCGCGCATTGATGGCGAGATTCAGAATCGCCAGTTCGAGCTGGTTGGCGTCGATCCGCGCGGGCGGCAGGTCGTCGGGAATGTCGAGACGCAGCGCCACGCGCGGACCAAGCGACCGCTCCAGCAAGTCGATCATGCCGCGCACGAGTCCGCCAAGATCGACCGCCACGGCCTTGAGATCCTGCTGGCGCGCAAAGGCCAGCAGTCGCTGCGTCAGCGAAGCCCCGCGCTCGGCCCCCTGCAGCGCGCCATCGATCAGGCGGTGCAGCCGCGGATCTTCCGGGATGCGCTTGCGCAGTAATTCCAGATTGCCCATCACCGCCATCAGCAGATTATTGAAATCGTGGGCGACGCCACCGGTGAGCTGGCCGATCGTCTCCATCTTCTGAGCCTGTCGAAGCTGTTCCTGCGCGCGCTCGCGGGCCGCGACTTCCTTCATCAGGTCGGACGTCCGCTCGCCGACGCGCTGCTCCAGATTAGCCGTCAGTTCGGCCAGCGCGGTTCGCTCCGCCGTCAACTGGTCAAGCAGATTATCGCGTTCGATATCCGCCGTTTTGCGCGCGCTGATATCGACGCTCACTCCCACCAGCGACTTGAATCTGCCATCGGGCCCGCGCACCATTCGCGCACGCGTCTCGATCCAGTGCACCGAACCATCCGGCCAGATGCTGCGGTATTCGACATTGTAGTCGGCTCCGCGCTGCAGCGTGGCATCCAGCGCCTGCTGGCGGCGCTCGCGATCATCGGGATGGATCGAGCCCTGCAGATCCTCGAACGTGAAAGGATCATCGGAGCGCCGGCCAAAAAACGACTTGCAGGTGTCCGACACTTCCAACTCCAGGCCAGGCAAGTGCAATTCCAACGCGCCAAGACGCCCGGCGTTCAGCGCAGTCTGCAGCAGGCCTTCGCTCTCGCTGAGGTTCTCGAGAATGGCGCGGGTCTGGTATTGCCGGCGGCGGCCGCGCACCGCGGAGCCGACCACCGAGATCAAGGTCGTCGGATGAAACGGGCGCTCGATGAAGGTGACGTTGCCGAGCAATTGCCCCAGCCGCGCCGCATCGGGGTTGCGCTCGGGGCCGCCACCCCGATGCGTCAGCAGCACGATCGGAAAATCCGACCAGGACGGCTGATCATGCAGCCATTGGCCAAGGCCGCGCAGGTCGACGGTCTTGATCGCCTCGTCGGCGATCACGGCGACGCCGGCGCCGCCCTCGATCTCCCGCGCCAGCGCGGTAAAATCCGGACAAGCCTGGGCATAATAGCCCGCTTCGCGAATTAGCGCTTCCGCAACCGCGGCATCGCGACCATTCGGGGCGAGAATGACAGCGCGTTCGGACGAGAGGCCCGGTTTCACGGGGTCATTTCCTCGAGCAGCGCGCTGACGCCATTGTAGATCGGCACGCCACGCAGCACGCCCTGGAATTCGACCAAAGGTGCGCCGATGGTGAGGCCGCGACCGTCGATCCGGTACTCTCGAATGGTGGGCTCATGGGTTCCGGTGCGCTTCTTGATGACCGAAACCGCGCGGCGTACATTGCCGGACGCTTCGAAATAGCGCAGCAGGATGACGGTATCGGCCAGATAGGTCACATCGATCGGCGCTTTCATGTCGCCGACTAGCCCGTGCTGCGCCACCGTCATGAAGGTCGCGGCCCCCCTGCGGTTGAGATATTGAAGCAATTCATGCATGTGCAGAATCAGCGAATTCTCTTCCGGCATCGCGGCCTGGTAACCGTTCAGGCTGTCGATCACCACGGTCCTGATGCCATGCTCATCGATCCGCCGACGGACGCGGTGGGCAAATTCGCCGGGTGATAATTCGGCGGCATCGACCTGCTCGACGAACAGCCTGCCACTCTTCTGCATTTCCGGAAGGTTGATACCCAGATTCTTCATACGATCAAACAGCAGGCCAAGCTCTTCGTCGAACACGAACATGGCCGCGGTTTCCCCGCGCTTCGCGGCGGCAACCACGTTGACAATGGACACCAGCGACTTTCCTGTGCCGGCCGGACCGAGTACCAGGGTGCTGGAGCCGGACTCGATACCACCGCCCAGCAATTTATCGAGCTCCGCGACACCACTCGATTTAGTAATTCGAACGAGATCGCTGCGATGCTCGGACGCGACCAGTCGCGGAAACACGTTGAGGCCACCTTTGGTGATGGTGGCGTCGTGATAGCCGCCGCGAAATCTCACGCCGCGATATTTGATGACGCGGGCACGGCGCCGCTCGGCGCCATAGGCCGGGGCCAGTTCCTCCAGCCGCAGCACGCCATGCGCCACGCTGTGGACGGTCTTGTCGGCGACTTCCGCCGTCAAATCGTCAAGCAGCATCACGGTGGTGCCGAATTTGGCAAAGTAATGCTTGATGGCCAGAATCTGCCGGCGGTAGCGCAGCGAACTCTGTGCAAGCAACCGGATTTCCGAAAGGCTGTCGAGCACGACGCGGGCGGGCTGGGCCCGCTCGACCGCCTCGAATATCTGCTTGGTAGTTTCACCAAGTTCGAGATCCGACGAATAGAGCAGGCTCTGCTGCTGATCGGAATCCAGCAGGCTTTCCGGCGGCAACAGTTCGAACACCTCGATGCCGTCACCCAACGTCCAGCCATGGGAGGCCGCACCATCGCGCAGCTCGGCCTCGGTCTCCGACAGCGTGATATAGAGGCCCTTTTCACCGGCCCGCGCGCCTTCGATCAGGAACTGCAGGGCAACAGTCGTCTTGCCGGTGCCGGGGGCACCTTCCACGAGAAAGACATGACCGCGCGAAAAACCGCCGGCGAGGATGTTGTCCAATCCCCAGATTCCGGTTCCAGCTTTTTCCGATAGTAAATCCGTCGAACTCATACGGCCCCCTGACCGCCAATAACCAGCGCATTATCAACTGGTTCCCGGCCCCAAAAGGAAATTTCATGTCCGATAACGCACTTTAGGATTGGCGCTTTTCAATCACCAGGCTCTGCACCGCACGGCCAAAATAGCCGTTGATATCGGCTAGCTTCGAGGCCGCCAGCCCGGCGCCGTCCGGGCCGATCCAGCTTTCCGAATCCAGCAGAATCCAGTCACCGACCGGGGGTCGGGACAGGCTGACCGTGAGGTCGGCATTGAGGAACGTCCAGTCGTTGAACGACAGCGCAGCCGAGGTGCCGTTGCTGAAATCGGCGGCGACCACGGCGCGCATCACCTGCGAGGTCACCGACCCCTCGATCATCGCGCGGTCGAGCCGGTACCAGATCGCGCCCGGCCCGGACTTCATTAATCCGCCGCGCACCACGCAGGTCGAGAGGCCGCTCATGAAGGCATTGTTCGCCCTTCGGCCAAGCGGCTGCCCTTGCTCGGGTCCTGGCAGTTCGAGCGGCGGATCGGCGATTTCGGCCGGCAATGGCTGCGGCTCGATCCGGATTTTCAGCACGCTGGCGCGCGCGACGACGACGCCATTGGCGAGTAGCCGGATGCCGCACAACTGGATCTTGCGCCCCTCGCGCAGAATTTCGGTCTCGAATGTCAGCGGCGCCACCGGCACCGGTCGCAGCAGATCGATGGTGACGCGCACAATCCGCATCGGGCTCACGGTCGGCATCTGCTCGGCGAGATAGGTTACCAACGCCGAGGGCGCCGAGCCATGCTGCATGGTGGCGTTCCATGGACCGGCGGCGTGCGGCGTGGTGATGACATGATGCCCATCAAGGCGATAGATGAAGTCCATCGGGAGAAGTTCGCTTTCTTGCTTCCTTCTCCGCTTGTGGGAGAAAGTGACGCGGACGAGATCCGCGTCGGATGCGGGACTGTGCAAGAACACTACCCCTCATCCAGCCGCGCTAACGCGCGTCCACCTTCTCTCACAAGGGAAGAGGGAAGAAAGGGCAGCGCGTGGCATCAACTACAGCGGCGGATCGATCGCCTCGTCATATTCCTTCTTGAAGCGGGCGATCAGTTCGGCCGCCGGCACGACCTTGTCGATGCTGCCGACGCCCTGGCCGCTGCCCCAGATTTCCTTCCAGGCCTTTGGCTTGGCGCGGTCGCCGGCGGCGTCGGTGCCAAAGTTCATCTTGGTGGGATCGGACTCCGGCAGATTGTCCGGGTCCATGCCGGCGGCGACGATCGACGGCTTAAGATAGTTGCCATGCACGCCGGTAAACAGGTTGGAATAGACGATGTCCTCCGCCGTCGAGGCGGCGATCATGTCCTTGTAGCCGGGCACTGCATTGGCCTCGGTGGTGGCGATGAAGGCCGAGCCGATATAGGCAAAATCGGCGCCGAGCCCGCGCGCGGCACGGACCGCACGACCATTGGCGATAGCGCCGGACAACGCCACCGGGCCATCGAACCACTGCCTTGTCTCTGCGACAAACGCCAGCGGCGAGATTTCACCGGCATGGCCGCCGGCGCCGGCCGAAACCAGAATGAGGCCATCGGCGCCCTTTTCGATCGCCTTGTGGGCGAAGCGCTGGTTGATGACATCGTGAAACACGATGCCGCCCCAGCGATGCGCGGCCTGGTTCAACTCCTCGCGCGCGCCCAGCGAGGTAATCATCATCGGCACCTTGTGCTTCTCGCAAAGCGCCATGTCCTGATCGAGCCGATTGTTCGACTTGTGCACGATCTGGTTGACGGCGAACGGCGCCGACAACCGGTCAGGATGCGCCTTGTCGTGGGCCGCGAGTTCTTCCTTGATGCGCACCAGCCATTCGTCGAGCAGCGCCGCGGGACGCGCATTGAGCGCCGGAAACGACCCGACAATGCCGGCCTTGCACTGCGCGATCACCAACTCAGGGACCGAAATGATGAACAGCGGCGAACCGATCACCGGGATCGACAGGCGGTTCTTGAACAGGGCAGGCATCGACATGGGAATTCCTCTGCTTCTTTTCTTGATACGCCACGTCATTACACTGACGCGCGATCGCCTCTTGGGCGGCCGGACGATGCCAGAAGCAATAGTGCGATGGCAATTGCGCGGCGGCAGAAAAACCGACTGACCGAAAGCAGGTTACTGACAGAGCGCCTGGGTGACGTAATTGACGGTCGTGCAGTCGCCCTCTTCCTGCTTGTAACCCGGCATCATCGCCTTGGCCGAACAGCTTTGCGCCGCGTCGGTATCAAGGCTTTTACCTTCCTTGAAGCCCTTGCTTTGGCACAGCCGGTCGGACGCCGCCTTGCAATCCGGAGCGCCGTTTGGCGCGCGCGGACAGGCGACCCGGCCTTTCACGATCGAGTTCAGCCGCAGGCTGTCGGTACTCTCGCCGAAGCCCTTGAACGACGGTAGCGTCAGGATCGACTTCGAGTCCTTGAACATCCTGCCGATTTCGTTGAGCAGACCCGGATTTTCGGAAGGCAGCTCCGGCGCGGCCGCCGCTTCCGGCGGGGCTGGTGGCACCGCGGGCGGCGGCGCCACCAGGCTCGCCGCAGGGGCCGGAGCTGGGGCAACCTGGATGATCATCGATTTTGACGCGGGCGGCGGCGTCTGCGACCAGGCAGCGG
>JACMOT010000248.1 GCA_014377915.1 Tardiphaga sp. | reverse complement strand
TGGCAAGCCCATGAATAGCCCCATGAAGGCCGACATGAACATGCCAGCGACCTTGGAGGGTGTAAAGAAATGATTGCAAAACTGATTCGCTGGTCGATGACGAACCGCGTTCTGGTCCTGCTGGCAACCGTCTTCGTCACGGCATGGGGCCTTTGGTCGCTGTCAAAAACGCCGCTCGACGCCCTTCCCGACCTGTCGGACGTGCAGGTCATCATCCGCACGACCTATCCGGGGCAGTCGCCCCAGATCGTCGAGAACCAGGTGACGTATCCGCTGACGACGACGATGCTGTCGGTGCCAGGCGCGAAGACGGTACGCGGCTATTCCTTCTTCGGGGATTCCTTCGTCTATATCCTGTTCGAGGATGGCGTTGACCCGTACTGGGCAAGGTCACGCGTGCTCGAATACCTGAACCAGGTCCAGTCGCGCCTGCCGGCCCAGGCGAAAACAGCGCTCGGACCGGACGCGACCGGCGTGGGCTGGATTTACCAATATGCGCTGGTCGATCGTAGCGGCAAGCTCGATTTGTCGCAGTTGCGCGCCTTGCAGGACTGGTTCCTCAAATTCGAGCTCAAAGCAGTACCGAATGTGTCGGAGGTGGCCAGTGTCGGCGGCATGGTCCGGCAATACCAGATCGTGCTCGATCCGGATAAATTACGCGCCTATTCGATCCCGCATGGCAAGGTGATCGCGGCCGTCCAGCGTGCCAACCAGGAAACCGGAGGTTCGGTGCTCGAGCTCGGCGAGGCCGAGTACATGGTGCGCGCGTCCGGCTACCTGCAGTCGCTCGACGACTTCCGCAGCATTCCACTGACGACCACGGATGCCGGGGTATCGGTGCGCCTGGGCGACGTGGCGCGCGTGCAGCTCGGGCCGGAGATGCGGCGCGGCATCGCTGACCTGAACGGTGAAGGCGAAGTCGCGGGCGGCGTGATCATCATGCGATCCGGGAAGAACGCGCTGGACACCATCGACGCCGTCAAGGCAAAACTCGCCAAGCTCAAGTCAGGCTTGCCGGCCGGCGTGGAAATCGTTCCCGTGTATGACCGTTCCAAGCTGATTTTGCGCGCGGTCGACAATCTAGGGCACAAGCTGATCGAGGAATTCATCGTTGTCGCGCTTGTCTGCGCGGTTTTCCTGTTTCACCTTCGCTCGGCGCTGGTTGCCATCGTGTCGCTGCCGCTGGGCATACTGATCGCCTACATCATCATGTTCTACCAGGGAGTCAACGCCAACATCATGTCGTTGGGCGGCATCGCAATCGCCATCGGCGCGATGGTCGACGCGGCGGTGGTGATGATCGAAAACGCCCACAAGCACATCGAGGCATGGAATCACGCCAATCCCGGTAAGAAGCTGGAAGGCGAGACGCAGTGGAGCGTCATCGGCGACGCCGCGGCCGAAGTGGGCCCGGCGCTGTTCTTTTCGCTGCTCATCATCGTGCTGTCCTTCATTCCGGTGTTTACGCTCGAGGCACAGGAAGGGCGACTGTTCGCCCCCTTGGCGTTCACCAAGACCTACGCGATGGCCGCCGCCGCTGGCCTGGCGGTCACCCTGATTCCGGTGCTGATGGGTTACCTGATCCGCGGAGGGATCCCCGACGAGCAAAAAAATCCGCTGAACCGCTGGCTGATCGCGCTCTACCGGCCCCTGCTGGAAATTGTATTGCGCCGGCCGAAGGCGACGCTGGTCACCGCCGCACTGTTGGCCATTGTCACGCTCTGGCCCATGTCGCGCCTGGGTGGCGAATTCATGCCGCCGCTCGACGAAGGAGATTTGCTGTACATGCCGTCCGCCTTGCCAGGCTTGGGCGCCGGCAAGGTCGCCGAGTTACTCCAGCAGACAGACCGCCTGATCAAGACCGTGCCAGAGGTGGAAAGCGTGTTCGGCAAGGCCGGCCGCGCCGAGTCGGCGACCGATCCGGCGCCGCTGGAAATGTTCGAGACAACCATCCAGTTCAAGCCGCGCGACCAATGGAGATCAGGCATGACGACCGACAAGCTGGTCGAGGAACTCGACCGCATTGTCAAGGTGCCGGGCCTGTCAAACATCTGGGTGCCGCCGATCCGCAACCGCATCGACATGCTGGCGACCGGGATCAAGAGTCCGGTCGGCGTCAAAGTCGCCGGCGCCAGTTTGCAGCAGATCGATCGCATCACGGGCGAGATCGAGCGGGTGGTCAAACGGATAGACGGCGTGTCGTCCGCGCTGGCCGAGCGGCTCAATGGCGGACGCTACATCGATGTCAAGATCGACCGCGACGCGGCGGCGCGCTATGGCCTGAACATCGCCGACGTCCAGAGCATCGTTTCCAGTGCAATTGGCGGCGACAATATCGGCGAGACGGTGGAAGGCTTGCAGCGGTTTCCGATCAATGTGCGCTATCCGCGCGAGGTGCGCGATTCGGTGGAAAAATTGCGCGACTTGCCGGTGCTAACCGAGCGCGGCGCCCAGATACGGCTCGGTGACGTGGCGGCGATCAAGATCAACGATGGGCCACCGATGCTGAAAAGCGAAAACGCGCGGCTGTCGGGCTGGGTGTACGTCGATATTCGCGGACGCGACCTGAGCTCGGCCGTGCACGCCATGCAGCAGGCAGTGGACAGGGAAGTGACACTGCCGGCCGGCTATTCCGTCTCCTGGTCCGGACAATTCGAATACCTGGAGCGGGCAACGGCAAAG
>JACMOT010000021.1 GCA_014377915.1 Tardiphaga sp. | reverse complement strand
CGGCCCGCCGCCATGACCGGGGTGCCAGGCGGCGGCGCCACCTTCATCGGGGTGTCGATCGTCGCCTTCGTGATCCTCGGGAGCGTGCTGGAAGGCATCCCGGCGATCGTGCTGTTCGGCCCGCTATTGTTTCCGATTGCCCGTCTGGTTGGCGTGCACGAGGTGCATTATGCCATGGTCGTGATCCTCGCCATGGGCATCGGCCTGTTCGCGCCGCCATTCGGCGTCGGCTATTATGCCGCCTGCGCGATCGGGCGGGTCGACCCGGCGGAGGGCATACGGCCTATCCTTGGCTATCTGTTGGCCTTGCTGGTTGGCTTGATTATCGTGGCGATCTTCCCGTGGATATCGATTGGATTTTTGTAGGTCCGGCGCGATGTGAAACTGCGCTGTCCTTCATCACGCCGTGCCTGAGCAAAACCAACGTCGATCTGAACGCATTGGTGTTTTTGATGTCGAACAATGATCAGGGCCAGTACAGCGTCGGGCTCGACAAGAACCCGGCCAATTTCGTGCCGCTGTCGCCGCTCAGCTTCCTGGTTCGCAGCGCGGCGGTCTATCCGGATCTCACCAGCACGGTCTATGAGGGCCGCAGCTTCACTTGGACGCAGACGTATGAGCGCTGCCGGCGCTTCGCTTCGTTCCTCGCCGCGCGGGGGATCGGCCGCGGCGACACCGTCGCTTTGATGCTGCCCAATTTGCCCGCCATGAATGAAGCGCATTTCGCCGTGCCGATGGCCGGCGCGGTGCTCAATGCGCTGAACATCCGGCTCGATGCCGCCTCGATCGCGTTTCAGCTGGATCATGGCGGCGCCAAAATCCTGCTGGTGGATCCGGAGTTTTCCGGCGTCATCAGCGACGCGCTCGAGCTGATGAGCGGACCAAAGCCGCTGGTGGTCGATGTCGATGACGAAGCCTATGCCGGTGGTCGCCGGATCGGGGCAATCGAGTACGAACAAGCGCTTGGGTCGGGCGACCCGGGCTTTGCCGCGATTTTGCCGCAAGACGAGTGGGATGCGATCGCGCTCGGCTACACTTCCGGCACAACAGGGAATCCGAAGGGCGTGGTGACGCATCACCGCGGCGCCTACCTCAACGCGGTCTCCAACATCCTGGCGGCCGGCCTCGGCCAGCACCCGGTCTATCTGTGGACGCTGCCGATGTTTCACTGCAACGGCTGGTGCTTCCCCTGGACCATCGCCGCGACCGCCGGCATCAATGTCTGCCTGCGAAAAGTCGATCCGACAAAAATCTTTGCGCTGATCGCCGAGCATGGCGTGACGCACATGTCCGGCGCCCCGATCGTCTACAACACGCTGATCAACGCGCCGGATGCGCCGCTCTACGATGGCGGTCGCTTCGTTCAGGGCTCGATCGCCGGCGCGCCGCCGCCGATGGCGGTGCTGTCGGGCGCCGAGAACATCGGCATCAAGCTGACCCATGTCTATGGTCTCACCGAAGTCTATGGCCCCGCTTCGGTATGCGCCGAGCAGCCCGGCTGGGATGACCTGCCGGCCGACGAGCGCGCCAGGTTGAAGCGCCGGCAGGGCGTGCCCTACCCGCTGCAGGAAGCCGTCACGGTGCTGGACCCGGAAACGATGATCGAAGTGCCGCGCGGTGGCGAGACCATCGGCGAGGTGATGTTCCGCGGCAATATCGTGATGAAGGGCTATCTGAAGAACGAGAAGGCGACCAACGAAGCCTTCGCCGGCGGCTGGTTTCACACCGGCGACCTCGGTGTGCTCGATGAGTTCGGCTACGTCATCATCAAGGACCGCTCCAAGGACATCATCATCTCCGGCGGCGAGAACATTTCGTCGGTCGAAGTCGAGGACGTGCTGTACCGCCATCCCGCCGTGCTGTTCGCCGCCGTGGTGGCGCAGCCCGACGACAAATGGGGCGAGGTGCCCTGCGCCTTCGTCGAGCTGAAGGCCGGCGCCACGGCGACCGAAGCCGACATCATCGCGTTCTGCCGTGGCCAGATGCCAGGCTTCAAGACGCCGAAGAAGGTGGTGTTCTCGGCGATCCCGAAGACGTCGACGGGGAAGATTCAAAAATTCATGCTGCGCGATCAGGCGAAGTCGGCGAAGGCGATTAGCGACTAGTCGCCGACCTCACCCCGTCATTGCGAGGAGCGAAGCGACGCGGCAATCCAGAAATTAGGAAAGACTGGATTGCTTCGTCGCGAGGGCTCCTCGCAATGACGGCTGATGGACGTGTGAACACTTCGCAGTTCCGGGTTCGCTCGTGCCCTGGAATGACAATGGGAAATTACGCCACCACCAGCCGCATGCCGTCATAGGCCGGGATCACGCCGTCCGGCAGTTGCTGCCGCACCACCTCGTAATCGACGTCGGCGGTCATGTTGGTGATTACCGCCCGCTTCGGCTTGAAGCGTTCGATCCAGCCCAGCGCATCCTTGATGCTGAAATGGCTGGGGTGCTGGGTGTAGCGCAGCCCGTCGATGACCCAGAGATCGAGACCCTCGAGCGCCGGCCAGCTCTGTTCCGGAATGTCATTCACATCCGGCGTATAGGCGGCATTGCCGATACGGTAACCGAGCGCGGGGATGTTGCCGTGCTGGACGAGAAACGGCGTCAGCGTCAGCGCGCCGCCCTTGCCCTCGATGGTGCGGCTCTCGCCAGCCTCGATGGATTTCTGCTCGAGGATCGCCGGGTAGTCGCTGCCCGGCGGCGACGTGAAGCAATAGGAAAACCGCGGCACGATATCCTTGGCGGTCGCCTGGTTCAGATATAACGGAATGCGGCGGCGCTGATGGATCACCACGGAGCGCAAATCGTCGATGCCATGGGTCTGGTCGGCGTGCTCATGCGTGAGGAACACCGCGTCGATGTGATACACTTGCGCATCGATCAGCTGCTCGCGCAGATCCGGCGAGGTATCGATGACGACGCGCGTGATGCCGTGTTCGGATTCCGCCTCCACCATCATCGAACAGCGGCGGCGACGGTTCTTCGGATTGGTCGGATCGCAGGCGCCCCAGCCCAGCGCCGGACGCGGCACGCCGGCGGAAGAGCCGCAGCCCAGAATGGTGAGGGTCAGTGTCATGAGGCGGCATCCATCGCCGGCACCTTGCTGAATAGCCGGAAGAAGTTTTCGGTGGTCTGCTTCGAGATCTCTTCCAGCGACACGCCGCGGGTTTCCGCCAGCACTTTCGCGGTCTCGACGACATAGGCCGGCTCGCAACGCTTGCCGCGGAATTTGCCGGGCGCCAGATAGGGCGCGTCGGTCTCGACCATGATGCGGTCGGCCGGCAGCTCGGCGGCGAGGTCGCGCAGCTCCTGCGATTTCTTGAAGGTCAGGATGCCGGTAAAGGAAATCGAGAGACCGAGATCGATCGCCTGCATCGCCAGCTCGCGTCCGCCGGTGTAGCAATGCAGCACCGCGCGGAAGGCGCCCTTCCCCATCTCGTCTTCGAGGATGCGGCCGCATTGCTCGTCGGCGACGTGGGTATGGATCACCAGCGGCAGGCCGGTGGCGCCCGCCGCCGCGATATGGGCGCGGAAGCCGCGCTCCTGCGCTGCGTTGAAGTCGGTGCCATAGAAATTGTCGAGTCCAGCCTCGCCGAGCGCAACGACTTTCAGATGTTTGGTAAGTTCGATCAGCTCCTCCGCCGGAATGCCGTCTTCCTCGTCAACATGGCCAGGATGGGTGCCGACCGAGCAATACACATTCGGAAAGCGCTCGGTGAGCGCCAGCAGGGCCGGCAGACGCTTCACCCGTGTCGAGATGGTGACGAAGCGGCCGACGCCGGCGGCTTCGGCGCGCCCGAGAATGCCGTCGAGGTCGTCGGCGAAATCCGGAAAATCGAGATGGCAGTGGCTATCGACGAGCATCAGATCATTTCGCTTCGGCTGCCGGCTCGACATAGCGCGGAAACACGCCGGTTGGTGTCGGTAACGTTACGCCGGGCGTGAGCCGCGTGGCCAGCGCAGCGAAATCGCGGGCATCCGCGGCAACGCCCAGCACGTCGAGCAGTCTGGCGCAGGATTCCGGCATCGCCGGCTGCGCCAAAATGGCGACCTGCCGGACCACTTCCGCGGTCACGTACAACACCGTGCCCTGCTTCTTCGGATCGGTTTTGGCCAATGCCCACGGCGCCTCGCCCGCAAAGTAGCGGTTGGCTTCCGCGACCACGTTCCACACGGCATTCAGCGCCTGATGAATCTGTTGCGTGGCCATCGCGCTACGCGCCAGCTCGAGCATGCCATCGGCCTGCGCCAGAATGGCCTTGTCATTGTCGCTGAAATCGCCGGGCTCCGGCAGCACGCCAGCATATTGCTTGGCGATCATGGACAATGAGCGCTGCGCGAGATTGCCGAGATCGTTGGCGAGATCGGCATTGGTGCGGTTGACGATGGCCTCGTGGTTGTAGCTACCGTCCTGGCCGAACGGCCCTTCGCGCAGCAGGAAGTAGCGCACCTGATCGACGCCGTAGGCGGCGGCGAGGTTGAAGGGGTCGACGACATTGCCGACCGACTTCGACATCTTCTCGCCCTTGTTGAACAGGAAGCCGTGGGCATAGACGCGCTTCGGCAGCGCGATGCCCGCCGACATCAGGAACGCGGGCCAGTACACCGCGTGGAAGCGGAT
>JACMOT010000247.1 GCA_014377915.1 Tardiphaga sp. | reverse complement strand
GGCCAAGGCCAAGAAGATCGCCGCGCACCAGCTCGAAGCCGCTGAGGAGGACATCATCATCGAGAATGGCGAGTTCAAGGTGACCGGCACCGACAAGTCGATCGCGCTGGCGATGGTCGCGCTCGCCGCCTACACCGCGCACAATCTCCCGGACGGCATGGAGCCAGGCCTCAAGGAAGGCGCGTTCTACGATCCCACCAACTTCACCTTCCCGGCCGGCACCTATATCTGCGAGGTCGAGATCGACCCCGGCACCGGCAAGACGGTGATTATCGAGTTCGTCGCGGTGGATGATTTCGGCCGGCTGATCAATCCGATGATCGTCGAGGGCCAGGTCCATGGCGGCCTGACCCAGGGCATCGGCCAGGCGATGCTGGAGAGCGCGATCTATAATGATGACGGTCAGCCGGTGACGGCCTCGTTCATGGACTACGCGATGCCGCGCGCCGACGACGTGCCCTCGTTCAAGCTCAGCCACACCACGACTTTGTGTCCCGGCAATCCGCTGGGCGTCAAGGGCTGTGGCGAGGCCGGCGCGATCGGCTCCTCGCCGGCGGTCATCAACGCCATTACGGATGCGATCGGCCATAACCGGATCGAGATGCCGGCGACGCCCGGACGGGTGTGGGAGGCGATCCAGTTGCAACAGGCGGCGGAATAGTACGATCCCTCCCCGTCATTGCGAGGAGCCCTTGCGACGAAGCAATCCAGCAAAGCCGAAGAAGGACTGGATTGCCGCGTCGCTTCGCTCCTCGCAATGACGGGGATGGGTTGGAGCATAAACAAGAATTTGGTCTCTTGAGGAGATTTGCCATGTACGAGACAACCTACCACCGCCCGGGCAGCGTCGACGAAGCGGTATCGATGTTCGCCCGCGGTACCGAAGCCAAATATCTTGCCGGCGGCCACACGCTGATCCCGGTGATGAAGGTGCGGCTAGCGGCGCCCAGCGACGTCATCGATATCGGCCGCATCAAGGAGCTGATCGGGATCGAGGCCACCGCGGACACACTGATCATCAAGGCGGCCACGACCTATTACGACATCACACAGAGCGCGGCTGCGAAACGCGCAATCCCGGCGATCGTGCACTTGACCTCGGTGCTCGGTGATCCCCATGTGCGCTACCGAGGCACGATTGGCGGATCGCTGGCCAATAATGATCCGGCGGCCGACTATCCCGCCGCGGTGCTGGCGCTGGGCGCCACGGTGCTGACCAACAAGCGGCTGATACCCGCGGACGAATTCTTCAAGGGCCTGTTCTCCACGGCGCTGGAAGACAACGAGATCATCACCGCGGTGTCGTTCCCGATTCCAGCCAAGGCGGCCTATTCGAAGATGCGGCATCCGGCCTCGCGCTTCGCGCTGACCGGCGTGTTCGTCGCGAAGACGAAGGCGGGCGAGGTCCGCGTCGCCGCCACCGGCGCATCGCAGAACGGCGTGATGCGGGTGCCTTCCATCGAGGCGGCGCTGACCGCGAACTGGTCGCCGCAGGCGATCGACAGCGTGTCGATTTCCGCCGAAGGGATGATGGGCGATATCCACGGCTCCTCCGAATACCGCGCCAATCTGATCAAGGTGATGGCACAGCGCGCGGTGGCGGAAGCGGGATAGCCCGTGAAGATGCCGCGCATGGCCGCATGCGCGATTGCGGCCTTGCCCTCGCGGACATCCGCATAGACAGTTTCCCCAACAATAGGCTCGCCTCCGGCGACGACAAGGGAAACGCCACGTGCAGGATACAACCACCGCCCACGCCCCGACTTCCGCGACGGGGAAAGCCCGGAGCGGCCCGCTGAAAGGCATCCGCATCGTCGAATTCGCCGGCATCGGGCCCGGCCCGTTCGCCGCCATGCTGCTGGCAGATATGGGCGCCGAGGTGATCACGCTGGTGCGGCCAAAGCAGAAGCCAAAGGGCGCGGCGGCGCGCGGCCGCACCATCATCGCGGTCGATCTCAAGGATGAGGCCAGCATCGCGCAGGTTCTGGCACTGCTCGACGGCGCCGATGCGCTGATCGAAGGATTTCGTCCCGGCGTGATGGAGCGGCTCGGGCTCGGCCCCGATGCCGTCCACGCCCGCAATCCAAAGCTGGTCTATGGCCGCATGACCGGCTGGGGCCAGAATGGTCCGCTGGCGCAGGCCGCGGGGCATGACATCAACTACATTTCGATCACCGGTGCGCTGGCTGCGATTGGAGGCGCCGACAAACCTGTGCCGCCGCTCAACCTGGTGGGCGATTTTGGCGGCGGCTCGATGTATCTGGTAATGGGGCTGCTGGCGGCGCTGCTGGAAGCCGGCCGTTCCGGCCACGGCCAGGTGGTGGACGCGGCGATGTGTGACGGCGCGGCGTCGCTGATGACCATGTTCTTCGACATGACGGCATCGGGGCGCTGGAAGGAAGGCCGCGAGCGCAACATGCTCGACGGCGGCGCGCATTTCTACGGCGTCTATGAATGTAGCTGCGGCGGTTTCATCTCGATCGGATCGATCGAGCCGCAATTCTACGCGCAGCTGCGCGACCTCGCCGGGCTTGGTGATGCCTGCTATGACAACCACATGGATCCTGCGAACTGGCCGGCGCTGAAACAGAAACTGACGGCGGTGTTCAGGACCAGGAGCCGCGACCAGTGGTCGTCGATCATGGAAGGCACCGACGTCTGCTTTGCGCCGGTCCTCACCATGTCCGAGGCAGCGCAGCATCCGCACATGATGGCGCGCGAAGTCTTCATCCAGCACGAGGGCCACACCCAGCCCGCCCCGGCGCCCCGCTTTTCCCGCACCCCGTCCCTCGCGCGCGCGCCGGTAACGGCTGAATTGGCTGAGGTGGTGAAGGGGTGGACGTCATAGCCGCCTTCAAGCGGCAAGGCTGTTCCGCGGACTGCTACGCCGCGCCCTTCAGCCGCAGCACGCCGCGGCGGAGCTGGTCTTCCTCGATCGATTCGAACAGCGCCTTGAAATTGCCCTCACCAAAACCGTCATCACCCTTGCGCTGGATGAACTCGAAGAAAATCGGCCCGATCGCATTGGCGGAGAACAACTGCAGCAGCACCTTGGTCTCGCCGCCCGCCACCACGCCCTCGCCATCGATCAGAATGCCGTCGCGCTTCAGCCTGGCGACGTCCTCGCCATGATGCGGCAACCGCGCATCGATCTTGTCGAAATAGGTTTGCGGCGGCGCCGGCATGAAAGGCAGGCCATCAACGCGCAGTCGTTCCACAGTCTGGTAGATATCCTGCGCGCCACAGGCGATGTGCTGGATGCCCTCGCCACGATAGATATTCAGATATTCCTCGATCTGGCCGGCATCGCCGGCATCCTCGTTGATCGGAATCCGGATCTTGCCGTCCGGACTGGTCAATGCGCGTGAAAACAGGCCGGAGGCACGGCCCTCGATGTCGAAGAAGCGAATCTGGCGGAAGTTGAACAGTTTTTCGTAAAAGCCGGTCCAGACGTCCATGCGGCCACGATGCACATTGTGGGTGAGATGATCGAGATAGAACAGCCCGGCACCTTCGGGATACGGATTGGCCTCGCCGAGCCAGTCGAACTCATGGTCGAAGGCCGAGCCCTTGGCGCCGTAGCGATCGACGAAATATAGCAGGCTACCGCCGATGCCCTTGATCGCCGGCACGTCGAGCGTCTTTTGCGCGGCGATTGCCTCGGCCGGCTCCGCGCCCAGCGACAGCGCGCGCGCATACGCCTGCTCAGCGTCGACGACGCGAAACGCCATCGACGGCGCGCAGGGGCCATGTGCCGTGACGAAATCGAAGCCATGGGTACCGCGCGCCTCGTTGACGAGGTAGTTGATGTCGCCCTGACGATAGACGGTGATGTTTTTCGTCTTGTGGCGCGCAACCGGCGCATAGCCCATCAGTTTGAACAGCGCATGCAGCTCGGCCGGATTCGGGTGCGCATATTCGACGAACTCGAACCCGTCGGTGCCCATCGGATTGTCGGCCGTGATCTTCGCCGGCGGCGCATCGTGTGGAAACGGACCCATGGTGGTCTCCCCTGGAATTGGCTGAACTGCAGTGTCGTTCGCTTTCAATGCAAGGTGCATGCAAACGGGACCGCGATATGCAACGATCATGCATGCTTCGCGCACAAAACAGGGTTTTGACGCATGATCCCGGTGGATGCTTTCGATCTGAAACTTCTCGCAGCGCTGCAAAACGACGGCCGGCTGACCAACCAGCAGCTCGCCGATGTCGCCGGGCTGTCGGCCTCGCAATGTTCGCGGCGGCGGATGCGGCTGGAACAGGAGAAGGTAATCACCGGCTATCACGCCGACCTGTCCGCCGAGGCGCTCGGCTTCGGCGTGATCGCCTTCATCCAGGTGACGCTGGCCACCCACTCGCCCGACAATGCGAAGAAATTCCGCGCGCTGGTGGCGCGGGTCGACGAGATCCAGGAAGCCTATTCGCTGACGGGCGACGCCGACTATGTGCTCAAGGCGGTGCTGCGCGACCTCAAGGGGCTGTCCAGGCTCGTCAACGACGTTCTGATGCCGCACCAGAGCGTGGCCCATGTGCGGTCGTCGATCGTGCTGGACCGGCTGAAGGAAACGTCAAGGCTGCCCCTGAAGGCGGTGGGGTAAGGCTCGCCTCCAAGCTGTGGTCGTCATTGCGAGGAGCCTTTGCGACGAAGATTACCCAGTCTTTCCTAGGGGCTTTCTGGATTGCCGCGTCGCTTCGCTCCTCGCAATGATGGCTTCACCGCCTGTTCGGATCGAACCGCTTCTCCAGCCCGTTCCAGCAATCCGCGTAGTCGCTTTGCAGCGTTGCTGTCGTCGCGGCGAAGTCGGTGACGCGCTGCGGATATCGGGTCTCGAACATGAAGGCCATCGTCCCGGTTAGCTTGACCGGCTTCAGTTCGCTGTTGCTGGCATGGTCGAAGGCTTCGCGGTCGGGGCCATGCGGCAGCATCATGTTGTGCAGGCTGATGCCGCCGGGCGTAAACCCCCGCGGCTTGGCGTCATAGACGCCGTAGATCAGCCCCATGAATTCCGACATGATGTTCATGTGGTACCAGGGCGGCCGGAAGGTGTTTTCCGCCACCGCCCAGCGCTCCGGGAAGATGACGAAATCGATGTTCGCAGTGCCTATGGTTTCGGACGGCGAGGTCAGCACGGTGAAGATCGAAGGATCGGGATGGTCGAAGCCGATCGCGCCGACCGGCGAGAAGGTCCGCAAATCATATTTGTACGGCGCGTAATTGCCATGCCACGCTACCACATCGATCGGCGAATGCGGTAGCCTGGTCATGAACAGCGATCCGCCCCACTTGACATAAAGCTCGGTCGGCGTGTCCCGGTCCTCATAGGCAGCGACCGGCGTCAGAAAGTCGCGGGCATTGGCGAGGCAGTTGGCACCGATCGGCCCGCGCTCGGGCAGCGTCAAGGCGCCACCATAGTTCTCGCACAGATAACCGCGCGCGGGACCATTGATCAGTTCGACGCGGAATTTTACGCCGCGCGGGATCACCACGATCTCCGCCGGCTCGGCCTCGATGATTCCGAATTCGGTGACGAAGCGCAGGGATCCCTGCTGCGGCACGAACATCAGCTCGCCATCGGCATTGTAGAAATGCTGATCGACCATCGATGCCGTGATCAGATAGACATGCGCGGCCATGCCGGCTTGCGTACCGGCGTCGCCGGCGGTGGTCATGGTCTGCACGCCCTGCAGGAAGGTCATGGGCTCGGTCGGGATCGGCGCCGGATCCCAACGCAGTTGCGCGATCGGCAGATCATTTTCGTGGCAAGGCGCGGTGCGCCACAGTTTCGCATCGACCTTTTCGAAGCGACCGGAATGCTTCACCGATGGCCGGATGCGGTACAGCCAGGAGCGCTCATTGCTGCCGCGTGGCGCGGTGAAGGGCGAGCCCGACAATTGCTCGGCATAAAGCCCATAGGCCGGACGCTGCGGCGAGTTACGCCCCAGAGGCAACGCGCCGGGCAACGCCTCGGTCTCGAACGAATTGCCGAACCCGGACATGTAGCCGGGAGTCACACTGGAGACGGCACGGCTGATCAGTTCGGGACTGGTATTGATATTCATGTCATCCTCCGTTTCCGACCGTCATTCCCTTCAAACCTGGTTTCACCCCTGCAAGGCGGCCCACATCTCGCGGTCGCGCTCGGCAGTCCAGATCACGGGATCGTCGATCCCCGAGGCTTCGTCATAAGCGCGCGAGACGTTGAACGGCAAGCAGTGTTCATAGATCGCAAAGCTGGAAAATTTCGCGTCCATCACCCCGCGACAGGCCGCCATGGTGTCTTTCAGGCTAAGCCCTTTTGCCACCGCCGTCTCGGCGGCGCCATACAACGTGGTAACGAAATCGCGGGTCATGGCGATGGCGTCGCGACCGGTGGCCAGCCCCTTCAGCGCATCGCCGCGGCCCGGCGCGATCGCCTTGGGATTGAAGTCACGAATCTCGTTCAGGGTCGAGGGCCATTCCCGCAACAGCGCGTCGCCGCAATAGCAGGCCGAATGATATTCGATCAGGTCGCCGGAAAACATCACCTGCGCGTCCGGCACCCAGGCGACGATATCACCGGAGGTGTGGCCCGCGCCGAGTTGCATCAGCCGCACCTCGCGCTTGCCGAGCCAGATCGACATCTCGCCTTCAAAGGTCAGCGTTGGCCAGGTCAGGCCGGGGATGCTTTCGGAGCCCTGGAACAGGCGTGGAAAACGACCGAATTCGGAATCCCAATCCTGCTGGCCACGCTCGGCCACGAGGCGACGGGTTTCCGAGGAAGCCACCACGGCCTGCGCCGCGAAGGCGGAAGCGCCGAGCACGCGCACCGCGTGATAATGCGACAGCACGACATATTTGATCGGCTTGTCGGTGACGGTTCGGACGCGCTCGATCACCTTGTGCGCAAGCGCCGGCGTCGCCTGGGCGTCGAACACGATGCAGCCATCGTCGCCGACGATCACGGCCGAATTCGGATCGCCTTCCGCGGTGAAGGCATAGAGGTCAGTGCCGATTTCGGAGAAGGTGATCTTTTTCTCTGCCATATCGTTGGCGGATGCGAAGCCTTTTGTCATCGGTTCATTTTCCTTGTCACTCGGTTGCTCCATCCGTCATTGCGAGGAGCCCTTGCGACGAAGCGATCCAGTCTTGCACGTGATTTTCTGGATTGCCGCGTCGCTCCGCTCCTCGCAATGATAGCCTCACGGCAATTGCCTCGCATTTTCCGGCAGCCGCCGCTTCGCCAGATCGATCGCTTCACGTAGAACCTCGGCGTCGCCGACGTGATTGGCCAGAATCAGTACCAGCGCGGCGTCGAGCGCTGCGCTCTGTTCATCGCTGGCGCCGCGATGCGCCTCGACGATCAGGCGGTAGGCTGAATCGGGATCGGCAAAATTGGATTGCGTCGATAGCGGCATGGTCAGGCGAGCCCGCTGGCACGGGCTATCGCCGCGGTGACCGCCTGCGGCGTCGGATGTCGGAATCGCGCGGCGACATAGCCGTCGGGACGTAACAGATAGGCAGATCCCGGCGCGGCGTCATAGCGGCTAGCGAACAGGCCCGCATGGTCCCGCAGCGGCGCATTTTCACCAATCCGCAAATGCGCCACGCCGGCTGGTAGCTCCGCCGACGCGCCATTGGCGGACTCCACCACGGTGAAACCTCGACCAGCGCCGCTGAACGCCTCCGTCAGATAGATCGCCTTGCCATTCGCCAAGCGCAGCGGCGCATCCGGCATATGCGCGCCGGGTCGTGGCCCACCCGCCCATGAATCCCGATCCTCCGTCGACAGCGGCGATACGTACACCGACGGCACCGAGAGCCGTCCGCCATTGATCATGCGCTTGGCAAACTCCGCCTCCTTCGCCAGCGCCAGCACCGTGGCGCGGAGTCGCTGTTCCTGCTTCGAGTGCGGCGCGATAAAATCGGTGGACCGCGTCGAGGCGTTGATGTTTTCGTCGGCGGCAAGGCCACGCTCGACGTCGTAGCTGGCAAGCAGGCCGGTCGGCGCATCGCCGCGCACAATCATCGCCAGCTTCCAGGCGAGGTTTTCCGCGTCCTCGAGCCCTGAATTGGCGCCGCGCGCGCCGAACGGCGACACCTGATGCGCGGCATCGCCAGCGAAAATCACCCGCTCGTGCAGGAAACGCTGCATGCGGCGACACTGGAATCTATAGATCGAAATCCATTCGAAAGCGAAATCGTCATGGCCCAACATCCGCGCGATCCGCGGCCGCACATTGGCCGGCAAGCGTTCGACCGCGGGATCGGCGTCGGGGCTGAGTTGCAGGTCGATGCGCCAGATGTCGTCGGGCTGGCGGTGCAGCAGTGCCGATCGCCCATCATGAAACGGCGGATCAAACCAGAACCAACGCTCGGTCGGAATCGCCTTGGCCGTCATCCTGACATCAGCAATCAAGAACTGGTCCTCGAACACCTCGCCCGCGAAATCCGCGCCGACCATCGCGCGCAGCCCGGACCGCGCGCCATCGCAGGCGACGACATAATCGGCCCGTAGCGTGTAGTCGCCTTCCGGCGTGTTAACGGTGAGTTCGGTGTGCTCATTGTGCTGGCGCAGCGCGACGACCTTGTTGCGCCAGCGAAGATCGATCCCGGGCAGTTGCAGCACCCGATCGACCAGAAAGGCTTCGGCATAATATTGCTGCAGGTTGATGAAGGCCGGCATCTTGTGGCCCACGTCGGGCAGCAGGTCGAACTGGTATAGCAATTCAGGCCCGCAAAAGATCTTGCCGACCTTCCAGACCACGCCCTTGTCGATCATGCGACCGGCGACGCCGAGCCGGTCCCACAGTTCCAGCGAGCGTTTGGAGAAGCAGATTGCGCGCGATCCGTCACCGATTCGGTCGGCGTCATCGAGCAGCACCACCGCCTCACCGCGCTGCGCCAGATCGATCGCCAGCGACAGTCCTACCGGCCCCGCTCCGACCACCACCACGGCATGATGCGCGGCCTTGGCCCGATCCTGATCGGGGTGACGGCGATAGCCGAATTGCGTGGGAATTGGCCCCATGCGCGCGCTCCCTGGCGATTCGTGTCGCGTTGCAGCGCCGATCGTTTGCTTGGGGCAAACTAAACGCCTCGCGGTTGCGGCCGTCAACTCACGCCTGGGCGAAGGACCGCGATGGCGGCAGATGCAGCGCATAGGAATCGACCGTATCGCTGGCCCGGGGGTAGATCTCGCGCACCAGCGGATCATGGCCGGGAATGATGCGGTCGGGATGGCCGGCGAGACGTTCGCAAATCGCCCAGCCTTCACACATGTCGCCGACGTTGTAGACGATTGGAAATGGGCTGCGGCGCTGCAGGTTGCCGTAGAAATGCGCGGCATCCGAGGCCAGCACCACCGGACCCCGCGCGGTCATCACCCGCACCACCTGCAGACCGTCGGTGTGGCCGCCGACGCGGTGCAGCGTGATGCCGGCCACCACTTCGCCGTCGCCATTATGGAAGGTGACACGCTCATTATAGACGTGTCGTACCATCAGCGTGACGTCCTCGCCGGAAAACGGATACCGCAGAACGCCATTGCACATGCAGCGGCCGGTGGCATAGCTCATCTCGCGGTCCTGCAGATGAAACCGCGCCTGCGGAAAACGATCTAGATTGCCGGCGTGATCGTAGTGCAGATGGGTCACGATGATATCTTTGATACTGCCGGCGCGGACGCCGAACGCCTCCAGCGCATCGACCGGGTTGATGTCGAGCCTGCGGTTGCGCGCCTGCGACGCTGCTTCATTGAAGCCGGTACCGACCAGGATGTCGCGACCGCCGCCGCGGATCAGCCACACGAAATAGTCGAGATCGGCCGCCGCGGTGTCGTGGGGATCGGGCTGCAAATAGTTCATCTGCGGCGTTCGCGGCGTCATGGTCGCGTAGCGGATCGCATAGATCTCGTAGATCCCGCCCATCGTCTCACCCCGTCGTTTGTTGTTGTCGCCAGCAAGCCATCCGCAGCGGCAAAGGTCAAACTGCGCGCGGCGTCGCTCGGGGGTCGGTCGCTAGGGCGCCTGCCGGCGCGATGAATTGTCGCGGATCGTCGGCGCGTGGCGTGCGGTTGACGGCATGGCGGAGAGGGTTTGATAATACATGATGGCTCGACTAAGGTTGCGGCGGCGCAAGCTGGAACCGGCGCCCTTGATGGACTGTCCGGTGATGAAACTCCGCTTTGCTCTGCTCGCAGTCCTGACCTGGTGCGCCGCGCCAATGGTTTCGGCCGATGCCGCCGACAGCCGTTCCGAGCGCTTCGCACTGGTGATCGGAAATGCGAAATATCCGGATGCCGAGGCGCCGCTCAGGGAGCCTCTTAACGACGCCCGTGACATGGCCGCCGAGCTAAAGCGCGATGGCTTCGATGTCGATATCGGGGAGAACCTCGGCGGCGATGCCATGCGTCGCGCGCTCGACAAGTTTTACGCCAAGCTCAAGCCGGGCTCGGTCGCGCTGGTGTTTTTCAGCGGCTACGGCGTGCAGTCCGGGCGCCAGAGCTACATGATCCCGGTCGATGCGCAGATCTGGACCGAACCCGACGTGCGCCGCGATGGCTTTGGCCTGGAAGCGGTGCTCGGCGAGCTCAACAGCCGCGGCGCCGGGGTCAAGATCGCATTGCTCGACGCCTCGCGCCGCAACCCGTTCGAACGCCGGTTTCGCAGCTTTTCCGCGGGGCTAGCGCCGGTGATCGCGCCGAGCGGCACGCTGGTGATGTATTCGGCGGCGCTCAGCTCCGTCGTCAGCGACGTCGGGACCGACCGAAGCCTGTTCGTCGGCGAATTATTGAAGGAAATTCGCGCCGCAGGCCTGAGCGCCGAAGAGACGCTGAACCGCACCCGCGTCAGCGTCACCCGCGCCTCGCGCAGCGAGCAGGTGCCGTGGATTTCATCGTCGCTTGCCGAGGATTTTTCGTTCGTCCCGGGGGGACGTCCCGTGGCCGCGGCGACGCCCGCCACGGCCCCCGCGACCGAATTCGCCACGGTGGCCCCGCTATTGCCCACCAAGCCGGTTGTCACGCCGCCCGCCCCGGTTGCCGTGGCGGAAACGGCGCGCGACGAGGGTAGTATCGCGCGGGCGCTCGCCGAGGACCCCACCGTGAAGTCGCTCAATAGCAAGCTGCTCGACAACCCGGAAGATGCTGGCGCGCTGTACCGCCGCGGCCAGGTCTATGCCAGCAAGGGCGCCTATCATCTGGCGATCAAGGATTTCGACGAGACCATCCGCCTCAATCCCAAGGACGTCGAGGCCTTCAACAACCGCTGCTGGGCCCGCACCGTGGTGAACGATCTGCAGGCGGCGCTGAAGGATTGTAACGAGGCGCTGCGGTTGCGGCCGAATTTCGTCGATGCACTGGACAGCCGCGGCCTGGTCAACCTGAAGAACGGCCAGAGCAAGAACGCGATCACCGATTTCGACGCCGCGCTGAAGATCAACCCGCGCCTGACCTCGTCGCTCTATGGCCGTGGTCTAGCCAAGCAGCGTACCGGCGCCACTGCCGAAGGCGATCTCGACATTACCAACGCCAAGGCGATGGACCCGGATATTGTGAAGGAATTCGCCGGATATGGCGTCCGGTAGGGCGGCGTAGGGCCACCGAATATCTGCCCGAGATCATGAATCTAAATCCCGCGACGGCGTGAACCCGTCGCGATCGGCACGACACTATTGGAGACCGGCCGGCTTATCCATCGATCGTCCCGGCCAGCCGTTTTAAATCAATGATGAGAGCGCTAATCGCGCAAAAAGGAGGCCGCCATGTCGACCACATCTGGAAGTCCCAACCTCCGGAGCCTTCGCGTCATTGCCCTGATTTGCGTCGCGTTCGCGGTCACCACCGGCATGGCGTCCGCCGCCGACGATGTCACCTCCGACCAGATCCTGCGCGCGCTGGCGCCGAAGAAGCCGCTGACCCGCAGTCTCTCGGTCACACCGCCCGCCGAACCTGCTGTCAACGCCGCCGAGGGAAAGTTCGTCGACGCGCTGCGCAATCGAACCACGCGGTCGCTGTCCGCCGGCGAACGTGAGCAGATCGCCGCTATTGCCGAGACCAAGCCAAGGATCGATCTCGAGATTACCTTCGATTACGACTCCGCGACGATCAGCGCCAAGGCGCAGCCGGCGGTGCAGGCGCTCGGCAAGGCGCTGAGCAGTGACGAACTCAAGGGCTCGACATTCATCCTTGCCGGGCATACCGACGCCGTCGGCGGCGAGACCTATAATCAGGACCTGTCCGAACGCCGGGCTGATGCGATCAAGCGTTATCTGACCGACAAATACGGCCTCGCCGGCGCCGACCTCGTCACCGTCGGCTATGGCAAGAACAAGCCGAAGCCCGGAACCACAGCGGCCGATCCTTCAAATCGCCGCGTCCAGGTCGTCAACATGGCGAACAAGACTACGGCGGCCCGCTAGGCGCCACACTCCCCGATGGCCGCGGCGGATGCCGCCGCGGCGGGTCGCTGTTTGTTTTGGCGATTGGTGACATCCTGTATAGATTGATGGTGCCTGCCGCCCGCCAAGATCGGACGCCTGTGGTGCCCCATAACCTTCTGGTGGATCGATCCCGCATGACGGCACTCGCCTGCTTTGCCAAGCCTCTCGTTTTTTCGGCGCTGATGGCCAGCCTCGTCACCATTGTCCCGCTCGCCCTCGCGGCAGAACCAACCCTTGGTACTGCCCCCCCGAACGGCGCCATGGTGCTGGTGGCCAAGGCAACCAATGCCTGCTTTTCCGACCTGGTGCGGGTCACCGGCTTCATCGTGCCGCGGCGGGAAGCGATGGTCAGCGTCGATAGTGAGGGATCCAAGATCGCAGAGGTGCTGGTGCGCGAGGGCGACACCGTCACCGAAAATCAGGAACTGGCGCGGCTGACGCCGGCCCTGTCCGGCAATGCCCGGCCCGCTCCGGTATCGTTGCGCGCGCCCGCCGCCGGCCTGATCACCGCGGTCAACACCATTGTCGGCGCCCCGGCCTCGCCGCAGGCCGGGCCATTGTTCAAGATCGCGATCGGCGGCGACATCGAACTCGATGCCGAAGTTCCCAGCATTCACATTCTCAAGCTCAATCCCGGGGCGACGGCGCGGATCAGCCGCGACGACCAGTCCGACGTCATCGGCAAGGTCCGGCTGGTGGCACCACAGATTGACCGCGTCACTCAACTCGGCCATGTCCGGTTATCGTTCATGAGCAAACCGGGCCTCAAGATCGGCATGTTCGCGCGCGCCAGTATCGATGCCAAGCGCAGCTGCGGCGTGGCCGTCCCGCGTTCGGCGATCGACCATCTCACGGTGCAGATCGTGAAGGGCAACACGGTCGAGACCCGCAAGGTCAAGGTCGGGCTGGTGTCCAACACCTCGACGGAAATCCTTGAAGGTGTCGATGTCGGCGACCTGGTCGTCGCCGATGCGGGCACCTCTTTACACGACGGCGATCAGGTCAAGACCATCCTCGCCGATGACCTCGACCGATCGCGGGTGCGCTAATGTCCATGAATATCTCAGCCTGGTCGATTCGCCATCCGCTGCCGTCAATCGTGTTTTCGATCATCCTGCTGGTGCTGGGATGGACGAGCTTCACCCGGCTGGCCATTACCCGACTGCCAAGCGCCGACATCCCCGTCATCTCGGTCGCGGTCTCGCAATTCGGCGCGGCGCCGGCCGAGCTCGAGGCGCAGGTCACCAAGACCATTGAGGACGGCGTCTCCGGCGTCGAAGGCGTACGCCACATTGCTTCGTCGATCACCGACGGCCTGTCGGTAACCACCGTCCAGTTCGTGCTGGAAACCAATACCGACCGCGCGCTGAACGACGTCAAGGACGCCATCACCCGGGTTCGCAGCAACCTGCCGCAGAACGTCAACGAACCGCTGATCCAGCGCGTCGACGTGATCGGGCTGCCGATCGTCACTTACGCCGCGATCTCGCCCGGCAAGACGCCGGAGCAACTGTCCTGGTTCGTCGATGACGTCGTCAAACGCGCGCTGCAGGGTGTGCGCAACGTCGCCCAGGTCGAGCGCATCGGCGGCGTCGAGCGCGAAATCCTGGTATCGCTCGATCCGGACCGGCTGCAGGCCGCGGGTCTCACAGCCGTGGACGTCAGCCAGCGGCTGCGCGGCACCAATGTCGACCTCGCCGGCGGTCGCGCCGAGATCGGCCGGAACGACCAGGCGATCCGCACGCTGGCGGGTGCCAAGACGCTGAACGAGCTCGCCGGCACCATGATCAGCCTGCCGTCTGGCGGCGAGATCCGGCTCGAGGATCTCGGCGCGGTCACCGATACCATCGCCGACCGCCGCACCTTCGCGCGTTACAATGGCGAGCCGGTGGTGGCTCTCGGCATGAAGCGCTCCAAGGGCGCCTGCGACGTCGTGGTCGCCGCCGCCGTACAGAAGCGCATCGATGCGCTGAAGGTGTCCTATCCCGACGTTGACCTGAAGCTGATCGACACCTCGGTGGATTTCACCAAGGGCAATTACGACGCCGCGATGAGCACGCTGTTCGAGGGCGCGATATTGGCGGTCATCGTCGTGTTCCTGTTCCTGCGCGATTTTCGCGCCACGGTGATCGCGGCGATCTCGCTGCCGCTATCGATCTTCCCAGCGTTCTGGGTGATGGACATGCTCGGCTTCTCGCTGAACCTGGTGAGTTTCCTGGCCATCACGCTGTCAACCGGCATCCTGGTCGATGACGCCATCGTCGAGATCGAGAACATCGTGCGCCACATGCGGATGGGTAAATCGCCCTACCGCGCGGCGCTGGAAGCCGCCGACGAGATCGGCCTCGCGGTCATCGCCATCAGCCTGACCATCATCGCGATCTTCGCGCCGGCCAGCTTCATGTCGGGCATCGCCGGGCAATTTTTCAAGCAGTTCGGCATCACCGTCTCGGTGCAGGTGTTCTTCTCGCTGCTGGCGGCGCGCTTTGTCACGCCGGTGCTGGCGGCCTATTTCCTGAAGGATCACCCACATGACGATCCGCCGCCGGGCCGCGTGCTGCGCAGCTATACGAGGCTCGTGACCCTGTCGGTGAAGCATTATTACATCACGGTACTGTTCGGTCTCGGCATCTTCGCGCTGTCGATCTGGAGTATCCAGTTGCTGCCGCAGGGCTTCCTGCCGGCGCAGGATTCGGCGCGCTCGCTTCTGGCGATGGAGCTGCCGCCGGGTTCGCAGCTCGCCTTTACCGAAAAGACCACCGAGGAAATTGTACGGCGGCTGCGCAAGCGGCCGGAAATCCGTAGCGTATTCGTCGATGGCGGCCGCGTGCCGCCCGGGCTGCAAGAGGTACGACGCGCGGCGCTGATCATCAACTACACTCCGAAGGGCGATCGCAAGACCAGCCAGCGCGACCTGGAGCTGGATATCGGCCGCGAACTCGAGAATGTGCCGGACATCCGCTACTGGTTCCTCGACGAAAACGGCTTGCGCGCCATTTCGCTGGTAGTGACCGGCGCCGACATCAACATCGTCGGCAACGTCGCCAATGAACTGGCGACCCAGATGAAGCGAATTCCGCTGATCGCCAACGTGATCTCGGAGACCTCTCTGGATCGCCCCGAACTGCGCGTGCAGCCGCGCGCCGACCTTGCCGCCCGGCTCGGTGTTTCCACCGAAAGTCTCTCACAAACCATCCGCGTCGCCACCATCGGCGACGTCGGCCCGGCGCTGGCCAAGTTCGACGCCGGTGACCGGCTGGTACCGATCCGGGTCCAGCTCGAGGACAGCGCGCGCGCCGACTTCCAGGTGCTGGAGCAATTGCGGGTGCCGCTCGGCGGCGGCCGCGGTGGCGTGCCGCTGTCCGTGATCGCCGATATCAAGCTCGACCAGGGCCCGACCAGCATCAACCGCTACGACCGTGAACGACAGGCCACCGTTGCCGCCGATCTGGTCGGCAGCGCCGCGCTCGGCGATGCGATGAAGAAGATCTACGACCTGCCGGTCATGAAAAGCCTGCCGAAGAACGTCAACGTCAACCAGTCCGGCGACGCCGAAAGCCTCAACGAACTGTCCGACGGCTTCGCCACCGCGATCTCGGCCGGGTTGATGATGGTCTACGCGGTGCTGGTGCTGCTGTTCGGCACCTTCCTGCAGCCGATCACCATCCTGTTCTCGCTGCCGCTGTCGATCGGTGGCGCGATCATGGCGCTGCTGGTGACCGGCAAGCAACTGACCACGCCGGTGTGGATCGGCATCCTGATGCTGATGGGCATCGTTACCAAGAACGCCATCATGCTGGTGGAATTCGCGGTCGAGGCGATCCGCCAGGGCGTGCCGCGCGAAACCGCGATCATCGACGCCGGCATGAAGCGGGCGCGGCCGATCGTGATGACCACCGTCGCCATGGCCGCCGGCATGATGCCGGCGGCGCTGGCGTTCGGCGCCCGTGGCGAATTCCGCTCGCCGATGGCGCTGGCCATCATCGGTGGCCTGATCTTTTCGACGGCGCTGTCGCTATTGTTCGTGCCGGCGATGTTCATGATGATGGACGACGTCGGCGAACTGTCATGGCGCTACGGCAAGAAGCTGCTGGTCACCAGCGGCGAGGACGATCCGCCGCCCGCGTCGCCGACGGCCAACCATCCAGTGGGGCGGTCATGATGCGGCGTCTCGCCCTGCGCGGCATTTCCACGAAACTTGCGGCGCTACTGCTGACCAGCGCCCTGTCGCCGGCGATCGCCGCCGATGAACCCGCGCCGAGGGGGGCCGCGGCGGTGACGGTGCTGACCGCCGCCAAATCCTGTTTTTCGGCCGAGGTCGAAATATCCGGAATCTTGCAGCCGAAAGAGGAGATCTCGATCCGGCCCGACCGCCTCGGACTGAAGGTCACCGACGTGCTGGTCGATGCCGGCGAGACGGTTACCGCGGGCCAAATCCTGGCACGGCTGACGTCGCCGGACGGCGGCGTCGTGCAGATCCAGGCCACGGTCGCCGGGCTGGTGAGCGCTTCCAGCGCCGTGATCGGCACCGTCGCCTCCGGCAAGGGCGAGGCCCTGTTCAGCATCATCGCCCGCAGCGAATTCGATTTCATCGGCCAGGTGCCGACCCGCGACCTGCCGAAGCTGAAGCCCGACCAGACCGTCACCATCAAGGTGATCGGCGCCGGCGAGATGGACGGCAAGGTGCGTCGCATCGCCACCACGGTGGAACCGGCCAGCCAGCTCGGCCAGGTCACCGTGTCGATCACGTCGGCGCGGCGATTGATGAGCAATGCCTATGCACGCGCGACCATCAAGACCGGCGAAAGCTGCGGCATCGCGGTGCCGCTGACGGCGATCCTGTATAGCCCCGGCGGCACCGTGGTGCAGGTGGTACGCCGGCAACGCGTCGAGACAAGGCGCATCGAGGTCGGATTGATGACCGGAGGCCGGGTGGAAATCCGCGAGGGGCTGGCCGAAGGCGATGTGGTCGTGGCACGCGCCGGCGCGCTATTGCGCGAGGGTGATCCGGTACGCCCGGTCGCGGCCAGCGCCGGTCCTAAATAATGGGGTTCGCTTGTTTAGCTGCCTGCCTTGACCGGGGTCGGCGCAACGGCACCGAACGGCACGTCGTTGATCAGCGACGACGACACCACCGGTACCTGTTCGCCATCGGAGGCGCGGGTCACCGCGACACGGGTCTTGCTGAACACCGCCTCGGCACTGGCCGGCCTGGAATCCAGATTCTTCAGCAGCTCGGTGGCCAGCAGGCTGTTTGAGCCGGTGGCGTCGTCCGCGACCTGGCCTGGCGTCGCCGATGACAGGATCAGCGCATTTTCCGGCACGTCGATTGGCGCCAGGCCGCGCGAATAGCCGCGGAAGCGGCGTTCATAGGGATTGCGGCGGGAGGCATCGATCACCACCAGCTTGGCGTGGGCGCCGCGCTCTTTCATGACATCGAGAATGGCCTCGACACTCATGCCGTCGCGGCGGACGTCATTCTCCATCCATATCGCGGCATCGACCGGGATCATGTAGCTCTGTCGACCGACCTGGACGCCAAAGCCGCCGAAATACAGCATCACCACCGAATCCGGCTTGATCTTCGCCTTGAGGCGCTCGATCGCACGGCTCATATCGTCCCGGGTAGCGTCCTCCACCACGTCGACGTCAAAACCATCGCGGCGCAACGCGCTGGTCATGGCACGGGCGTCATTGATCGGCTGCGCCAGCGGGGCGCTGGCGTCGGGATAATGACCATTGCCGATCACCAGGGCGACCCGCCCGGCCTTCTGCGCGGCCGCGTCATTCGGCAGCGTGGCAACCGACAGCGCCGCCTCGAGCGAACGCTTGTTGAGGGCCGCGTGAGCGCCGAGCGCCAACGACACCAGACCGACAAAGGCCGCGGCCATGGTGATCGAGCGACGGGAGACGCGAATCCGCAGAATGTTCATAATGATCAATCCTGTCATCGTTCGAGCACAATCAAAGGTCGTGCGAACGCCGATTTAGGTTTGAGGGGGTGCCAGCCCAATGAGCAGAAATTGTGATCGTTTTGCGGCACCGCAGCAAAGAGACCGTTAACCCGTGAGGGCCGAGGGGGCAACCGATAACGGACTCGCTTTAAGACAGGGTTACTGACCAATACAACCCCGGACAGTTACAGCCCGAGCCTCGCAAAACCCAAGATAATTGAGTTTATTCTTCTTCTTTTCATAGAGTTACGGGATTGTTGCGGGGTGATCAGCGGAGCGTCCACCGCTGGGCCCTACCGGGCATGTCGAAAGAATCCTGGCGGCGCGCCCCGTTTCGCTTCAACCGCTAATCGCGGTAGGCCGACAGGCGATGACGCCCCCAATGGTCGCGAAATTCTCGATTTGCTGACCTACTGCTCGCATCCGGCAACTCCGGGGTTGCAGCCAAGCAGGCCAGGTCATCGCGCGAAGTTGAAGCCAATTCAGTGGCGCGCGCTGGCAACTGAAACAAATTACCCGCACAGTTCGTAACACTGTCACACTGGCACAGGTCACGGTCCGCTTCATGCTGCATAAACTGGCTCTCGCCGTTCTGGCGCTGCTGCTGCTGCCGACCCTGGCCCACGCCGCCGATGTGACCGGCGTGCCGCGCATCCGCGATGGCGACCAGATGGCCTTTGGCAGCACCCGGATCCGTCTGGCCGGCATCGACGCGCCCTCGCTCGACCAGCTCTGCCTCAACGCCACCGGCGAGCGCTGGAGCTGCGGTGTCGCCGCCCACGACGCGCTGGTGAAACATGTCGGCGACAAGGAGTGGACCTGTCATGTGCAGCGCACCGATCGCTTCGGCCGTTCGGTGGCGAAGTGCGAAGTCGGCGGCGAGGATATCTCGCAATGGCTGGTACAGAACGGCTGGGCGCTCGCCTATGTCAATTTCTCCCATGCCTATGAAGCCGACGAGAAGCCGGCCCGCGCCGCCAAGGCTGGCCTGTGGGAGGGCGCGTTCATCGCGCCGTGGGACTGGCGCGTGCGCAACAAGAAGACCACGATCCTTGGATCGGTGAAGCCGCCGGAGAATGGCCTGGCGATCCTGCTGGCCTCCGCCTCAGGTCCTGTCGCGCCGTCGCCGACCTGTACCATCAAGGGCAACGTCAACCGCGCCGGCGTCTGCATCTACCACACGCCGAGCAGCCGCTGGTACGCCAAGATCAGCATGAGAGTCAGCAAGGGAACGCGCTGGTTTTGCTCGGTCGAAGAAGCCGAAGCCGCGGGTTGCCGCGAGACGAGGCGATAAGCCACAGCGGCGTCGTTCCCGCAAACGCGAAAGCCGGACGTTGCGAGCATGTGCGTCGTCGGCCCGCGCAACGTGCTAGTGGTCTGAATTGATATTCAGAGAGCATGAAGCCTTGGCCGATCAACCTCCTGAAGCACCTACGCCCAAACGCCGGCGCGGCCGCGTTCACCGTACCCTGCGGCTGATGCTGATGCTGCTCGCGGTCTATGGTCTGGTCGCCTATCTGCTGCTGCCGACATTCTGGACCCATTACGAACACCAGAAGCGCCTTGCCGGCATGCCGATGACCACGCTGACGGCGCAGGGCATTCCCGGCGACCCCATCAATGTCGGGCTGATCGGCGACAGCAAGGAGATACTGTGCGCCATGCATGAGGCCGGCTGGTACCCCGCCGACCCCATCACCTTTCGTTCGTCGATCGACATCATCGGCAGCGTGCTGCTGGATCGCCCCTACAAGGAGGCGCCGGTGAGCCCGCTGTTTTATCTCGGCCGCCGCGAGGACCTGGCCTTCGAGAAGCCGTCCGGCCGCAGCGCCGATCATCGCCACCATGTGCGGCTCTGGAAGGTGCTTGAACAGGGCACGGAGAACCGCCCGGTCTGGCTAGGCGACGCCACTTTCGACCGCGGCGTCGGCATCAGCAATTACACCGGCGCCGTCACCCACCATATCGCGCCCGATCTCGACGCCGAGCGCACCGTGCTGTCGTCCGATCTCGACAGCGCCGGCATGGTGGAGGCGAAATATCAGGTCACCGGCATCGGACCGACGGTAGCCGGCCGCAATGGCGGCGGCGACCTGTATTATACCGATGGCGAGGTATGGATCTTCCGGCTGGTGGAAGCCTGCCGCAAGCGCGTCGGACCGGCGATCGCGATCGCCAGTCCACCGGCGACGCAGATCAAGGACCAGATCTTCGCCGCGATCGCGGCGGCGCTGGGCAAATGAACACGCCGGCCATACGGGTCGGCGCCTTGAAATCTTCGCCGCGACGCGGCATCCATGGGTTCCCGCATCCCGCACCGCCCGGCTTGGCGGCGGCATCGCCAATAAGGACACAGCATGGTCGTTCGCGCAGGGCGTGAGTTTCTCGCCATCCCCGGCCCCACCACGATGCCCGACGAGGTGCTGCGCGCGATGCACCGCCCGGCACTGGACATCTATTCCGACACCATGGTGCAGATGACGCACAGCATCCTGCGGGATCTCGGCACGCTGTTCTCCACCACCGGCCACACCTACATCTATATCGCCAACGGCCATGGCGCCTGGGAAGCGACCCTCACCAATGTGTTGTCGCGCGGCGACAAGATCCTGGTGCTGGAGAGCGGGCGCTTTGCGATCGGCTGGGGCGAGGCAGCACGCGCCATGGGCGTCGATGTCGAGCGTCTGAAGGGCGACTGGCGCCGCGCGATCCGCCCCGAAGAAGTCGAGGCCCGGCTGCGCGCGGATATCAAACACGAGATCAAGGCCGTGCTCGCGGTGCAGGTCGACACCGCGTCCGGCGCCTATAATGACATCGAGGCGATCGGCCGCGCGATCAAGGCCGCCGGCCATCCCGCACTGTTCATGGTCGATGCGGTGGCCTCACTGGCCTGCATGCCGTTCGAGATGGATAAATGGGGCATCGACGTCGCGATGACCGGCTCGCAGAAAGGCCTGATGGCGCCTCCCGGCCTGGGCTTCGTCGCCGCCAATGACCGCGCCCGCGAGATCCACAAGACCGCCAATCTGCGCACGCCCTATTGGGGCTGGACCGAGCGCGAGGGGCCGGAGCATTACAACAAATATTCCGGCACCGCGCCGGTGCATCTGCTGTTCGCGCAGCGCCAGGCGTTCGACATGCTGTTCGACGAGAAGCTCGACAACGTGTTTCGCCGCCACCAGCTGCTCGCCGAAGCGGTGCGGCGCGCCGTCGCGGTCTGGGCGGAGGGCCAGGTGCTGAACTTCAACATCATCGAGCCCGCCGAGCGCTCCAACACCGTGACGACGGTGACCATGCAAAATCCAGCGCCGCTGCTGGACTATTGCAAGAACATGTGTGGCGTGATCCTCGGCCTCGGCATCGGCGACCTCTCCGGCAAGGCGTTCCGCATCGCCCATATGGGCCACGTCAACGCGCCGATGATCCTGGGAACGCTGGGCGTGATAGAAATGGGATTGCAGGCACTCGGCATTCCGCACGGCAAGGGCGGCACCGAAGCCGCGATCAACTATCTCGGCGAGAGCGTGACGGCATAAGCGGGCCCTGCACACCGCGCGCTGCCCTTTCCTCGCCAACCCTTGCGGCGAGAGATCAGGCAGCACCCCGCCTTGTCTCTGGCATGATGGTCCAGATCATCAGCAGGCCGAGCGCGGCGACGCCGGCGAGGCCGACGAATGCGACCGGCGCGCCGAAACGATCGGCGACAAAGCCGGCGACCACGGTGCTGAGCGCGGCGCCGATGCCGGTGGCGGTGCCGACAATGCCCTGCGCCAGGCTGAACCGGCCACTGCCAAAGGCGACGTCGGCGACGATCAGCGGAATCATCACGCTGAACACCGCGGCGGTGACACCATCGAACAGCTGTACCGCGACCAGCGCGTAGGGGTCCGTGACCGTCGCGAACAGCAGCCCGCGGATAGTCAAGGCGGCGAAGCCGAGCAGCAACAGCGGCCGACGACCGAATTGCTGCGCCTTGCGGCCGACGGTCGGCGACGTCAGCACGACGATCGCCTGCGGCACCACGATGCAGAACGCGATCAGCACCGGCGCCCAGTCGGCCGAGCGCGTGGTGACCACCCCGGCCATCAGCGGCAGCATCGCGGCATTGGCGAGCTGCAGCAGCAGAACGGCACCTGCAAAGATCAGCAGCGGCTTCTGCCGGATCAGATCGCGAAACCGGATCGTCTTGAGATCGGCCGAGCCACGGTCAATGATCGCGCCATGCGCCTGCGCCGCGTCGATCTCGCGGGCACGGATTCGCGACAGCGCATACAATGTCGGCAGCACCAGCAGAAACGTCACCACGAACACCGAGCGGCTCGACAGATAGTAACCGCACGTTCCCATCACGGCAGCGGCGACGCCGTTGCCGAGCGAGGCAAAGCGCGCATTGCGCCCGAGCCGCTCGCCGATTTTGAGCGGGCCAACGAGGCCGAGGCTGATCGCCGCGATGGCCGGCCCCAGCACGCAACTGGACATCGCATGCAGCGTCGCCGCGGCGACGACAATCGGGAACACGGGAAAGGCCGCATAGCCCAGGGCGCAGCAGCCAATGGCGACAATGGCGGCGCCAGCGATCAGCCTGGTCGAACGCACCGCGTCGACGATGGCGCCGCCGGGCATCTGGCCGATCAGCGCGATGACGCCGCCAATCGACAGCACAAAGCCGATCTCCACCTGGGTCCACTTCTGCGTGGTGAGATAGACCGCGATGAACGGGCCGAATCCGGTCTGCACATCGGCGAGAAAGAAGATGAACCAATCGAGCCCGCGCAGGCTTTCGCGCGACGGCGGCGGCGCGCGGCGCGGCTCATGATGGTCATGCTCCGGCGCGATGCCGGGCGCACATGCCAGATTTGGCACGGCCGCTTCGCCATCCGTACGCTTCCGGTCGGGCGCCTCGACGGTAGCCACCTATCGTTCCTGCATGGTCCGCGGCGGAAAGCGCAGCGGATGCAGCGCGCCGGAAGCGCCCAGCACCACGATCGGCGCATCGTCTTTGTATTCCGGCGCGGCGCGGACCTGTTCGCGGGTCAGCTCGAGCGTAATACTCGCGGCCTTGTCGGCGACGTTCCAGAAATGCAGCGCCGCCCATTCCACCACGATCTTGCGGCTGCCAACGCCGAGGAAACCGCCAAAATCGATCACCGCGGCCCGCGCCTGCCCTGAACGGTCGACAATGACGTCGGCGATGCGACCCATATTCTCGCTGGCGGGGCTGCGAACGTCGCGACCAAGAATGCCATGCGCATCGACGGCGTCGATCACCGTGACCGAGGGCGGCGCGGCCACGGCTGGCGGTGGCGTCGGGGCCGGCACGACCGCGTCGGCCTTGGCGTCGGGCTTCGATTCAGGCTTGGTATCGATATTGGGTGGCATATCGGGCTTCGGCGGCGTTGCCGCCGATGGCGGCGCAACCGGCGAACCTGCCGGCGCTGACTGGCTCGGCGCATTTTCGTCGGCAGACCACGATGGCGAGGCCGAAACCACGGCGCAGGCAAGCGCCAGAGTCAACGTCAGTCGGGTAGCATCCATGCAGCCTCTTTCAGATATGTTGGGCACGTATTCGTGCCGCGATCACGCCATGTGATGGCCCGACAGGACGATCAATGCGTCAGGACGATGGACACCTGGATGCGACCACGGGTCCGCAGCACTTCCAGAGAAACGTCATCATTGTGCTTGCACAGCCGCAGATCGACGCTGGACTCGCCGAGCCGCAGATCGCGCAGAATTACTTCGTGCAAGAAGCCCGGTAGCCGCGGGTTGCGGAACCGGATCTCGCCGCGAACCGCGTCGAATTCGATGCCAAGCGCGGCCTCCAGCAGCGTGAACGGCGTCGCGCTGGCCCAGGCCTGCGGCGCGCAGGCTACCGGATACAGTGTCGGGCCACGCCGCTTCTCGCGCTGAAAGCCGCAGAACAGTTCCGGCAGCCGCCGCAGATCCATATAGGCGGCGGTGTCGAACAGTCCCTTGAACAACGCCTCGACGGAATGTTTGAGGCCGTAGCGCGCCAGCCCCAGCGCGATCAGCGCATTGTCATGCGGCCAGATCGAGCCATCATGATAGGACATCGGATTATAGCGGGCCTCACCGCGCGCGATGGTCCGGATGCCCCAGCCGGTGAAGAAATGCGGGCGCATCAGGTCGGCCGCCACCAGCCGCGCGCGGTCCTCGCGGACGATCCCGGTGAACAGCAATTGCCCGGCATTGGAGCTGCGCACCGCGCACGGGAGCTTGTCGCCATCAAGTGCCAGCGCGTAAGTGCCGAGCTCCTCGCACCAGAATGCGTCCTCGAACCGTTCCGACAGCCGCTGCGCTTGGGTCACGAGAGCATGTGCCCGATCGGTGAGGTTCATACGCAGGGCTAATCGGGAGGCCAGCAGCTTGGCGGCATAGACATAGCCCTGCACCTCGGCGAGCGCGATGTTGCCCTCGGCAAGCTGGCCATCGGCGTGGAATACCGCATCATACGAATCCTTCCAGCCCTGGTTCTGCAGGCCCTGATCGGTCGCGCGCTGGTATTCGACAAAGCCGTCTTGATCGGGATCGCCGGGGCCATCGATCCACGCCAGGCCCGCCTCGATCGCCGGCCACAATTCGCGTAGCGTCTCGTCGTCGCCGGTACGCTCGACATAGAGACCGGCCAGCATCACGAACAGCGGCGTCGCACCAACGCTGCCGTAATATTGCGCGAACGGCACTTCGCGGAGCGCCGCCATTTCGCCACCGCGCATCTCATGCAGGATCTTACCGGGCTCGGCGTCATTGAGCGGGTCGACGGCCTTGGCCTGGAACGCGGCCAGCCGCTTCAGCACGCCGCGGGCGACGCGCGGGTCGATCCACAACATCTGCAACGCGGTAATCAGGCCGTCGCGTCCGAAAGTGGTCGAATACCAGGGGATGCCGGCATAGGGATAGCGGCCTTGCGGCGTCTCCGTCATCAGCATGTTGAGGTCGGCCATCGACTGGCACAGCACCTCGTTGAAGATGTCGTTGGAGGTCTCGATCGACGTAGCGCCCTTGCTGAGATGACGCAACTCGCGGCGATGCGCCAGCAGGCCACGGAAGAACGGCACCGGACGGTGGTCGGGGCTCTGGTTGCAGGTGGCGACCACGAACAGTGACGCACTCTGTTGCGGAGCCAGCTCGAAATGGTAGGTCGCGGTATTCGCCGCCAGCCGCGTCGGCCTCGGATCGAAATGCACCATGGTGTTGCGCGGCGTGTCGTCGAGACCGGTATATTCCAGTGCGACATCACTGGGGCCGAGCAGCTGGCTGGTGGCGACGCCACGACGCGCGCGCTGCGATCCGCGCACCTCGAACAAATCCGCGAAGTCATTGTCGAACGCCAGGGTGAGGTCGAAGCTGGCCGCATGTTCGCCGTGGTTCTGCAGGCCGATGCGCTGATAGGCCGCGCCGCGCCACAGGAAGAAGGTGCGGACGATATGCAGCAGATCCTTCTGCAGCACCAGCCGGCCATTGCGATAGATATCGGGATTGGTGAGATCGACCGTGAGTGCCGAATTATCGTCGCGCAGATTGGAGCCGAGCAGAAGCGGCTGCAACCCGTCCAGCGACAGTTCCAGACGCGCCAGATAGCGCGTATCGGTGTTAAACAAGCCGTCCGGCCCGCCGGCAGAAGCGCCGATGTCGCCGTGGCTATCGAGCACCACGAACGTGTCATCATGCTTGAGCGCGCGACGCGGCCGCGCCGCGGGGCCGGTCATCGGAATGTAGAATGGCGACTCCACGATCGGTTCGACATCGTGAATCGGCATCAGCTTGGCTGCGGCTTCGATCGGCATGAGATACCTCGGCCGTTTGATGTGAATGACGAGCCGCCGCGGGACGACTCACGCGGGATTTTACCCCGTCAGGCGGCATGTTGCGCGAGACGGCTCATTTCCTGAGTCACGAGTTCGCGATACGGCCCCGTTCCCTGCATCAGACTGTCCGGCTTGCCGTCCTCGATGATCTTGCCTCCCTGCAGCATCACGACGCGGTCGAAATTACGCAGCGTGGCCAGTCGGTGCGCGATCGCAATCACGGTACGGCCACGCATCAGGCGCTGCAGAGCTTCGCGAATCGCTTCCTCGGATTCGCTATCCAGCGCCGCAGTGGCCTCATCCAGTAGCAAGATCGGCGCATCCTTGAGAAATGCCCGCGCGATCGCAATACGCTGACGCTGTCCACCCGACAGTTTCACGCCACGGTCGCCGACCTGGGTATGCAGACCTTCCGGCAACGTCTCGACGAAATCGCAACGCGCCGAGATCGCGGCGCGCAGCACTTCTTCATCCGTCGCAGAGGGGCGGCCGTAGCGGATGTTTTCCATGATCGAGCGATGAAACAGCGAGATGTCCTGCGGCACAACCGAGATCGCCTGCCGCAGGCTGTGCTGCGTGACCCGCGAAATATCCTGACCATCGATGGAGATGCTGCCGCTTTGCACATCGTAGAAGCGCTGCAGCAGCACGAACAGGCTGGACTTGCCGCCGCCCGACTGCCCGACAAGCCCGACGCGCTGGCCGGCATGCAGCCGCAGGCTGAACTTGTCGAACACCGGCAGGCCACCGGGATATTTGAAAGAAATATTCTCGAACGCGATCGCTGCGCCGGATTTGACCAGCGCCTCGGCTTCCGGATGATCGCTAAGCTCATGCGGCACCAGCAATGTGGCCAGCGCCTCTGACAGCCGTGCAACATGTTGCGTGACATCGACCAGCGCCACCGCGAGATCGCGAGTCGCGTGCAGGATTGACAGGCCGAGCGTGCAGACCAGAACCACATCGCCAGTCGAGGCGCCGCCGCGTTGCCACAGCAGGATCGCCCAGGCCAACAGCGCAATGGTCAGGACCACCGTGATCGCGGCATGGGTGAGCCGCAGCTTTTCCAGATAACGCAGGCTGCGGCCACGGGCATTCAGCTCGCGACCGACGGTTGCATCGAAACGATCATGTTCGAAACTCAGGCCGCAGAACGCACGCACCAGCGGCATGTTGTTGATGACATCGACCATCTCGCCATCGACCGCGGCGGCCTTGTCGGCAAAATCATCATGCAGCGCCTTTCCGGCGGCCGCCATTTTGAACATCATTACCACGACTCCGCCGGCAACCACCGCCAGACCGGCTGCCATCGGCAGGCTGACGGTGCCGATCAGCGCGATCGCTGCGACGGTGGCGATGCAAGGCGGCAGCACGTTCCAGACAAACATGTTCTCGACGGTGAACACCGCATTGGATGTCGCCGTGATGCGACTGGTCAGCATGCCTGGGAGCTTTTCGGTAAAATAACTCGGCGCATGCCCCGTCAGATGCCGGAAGATATCCCGACGCAGATCTCCAGTGACGCCGACAAACGTAAAACTCGCGGTCCAGCTAGCCACCCGCCATAAAAACATATCGGCGGAAATCAGCGTAACCAGAAAAACAAATGCCAGCCAGACGCCATTGGTTTTGCTGTTCGGTCCAGCCGACAGGCCGTCTACAAGGTACTTGATTCCGTATTGCGTGCCTACCGAGCAGGCGACGGCTGCGAGCACAGCGAGCAAAATGATGAGATGCGACGCGGAACGGCGCCGGATGTAGCGCATCACAAAAGCGAACGGCCGTTGTGTGTAGCCGGAAAGATCGTCCATTGGATGATCAACGTCCATTGCACAGGCAGAATCTCGCGGCATCGCAGGACTTTCGATAGTTCCAGACAGCGTCATTACGAAGTTCCCACGTTCTCGTCATCACTGCGCAACAATTCGGCAGCATTTGCAATGCACTAGAGTTGATGGAGTGTGATGGCATCAGCAAGACCACAGTGTGGACGAAGTGCGCATGTCAGATAGGAACTTCGCACATGCGAGAACGTTCCTTTTCCGGCATGCCGGTGCCAACACCATCGTGAATCAGGGTTCATCGCGTTGAACACAGGAGAAGTTTAGATGCGCATCGCGCAGGTTGCTCCCCTAACGGAAGCGGTTCCCCCGAAACTCTATGGCGGCACTGAACGGGTCGTGCACTGGTTGACCGAGGAGCTGGTGGCTCTCGGCAATGATGTCACTTTATTTGCCAGCGGAGATTCCGTCACGTCAGGAAAGCTCGACGCCGGCTGGCCGAAGGCGCTGCGGCTCGATGGCTCGGTACGCGATCCCAACGCGCTCCACATGGAGATGCTGGAACGTGTGCGACAGAAATGCGACGAAGAGCAATTTGATTTCCTACATTTCCATCTCGACTACTATCCGTTTTCCCTGTTTGAGCGGCAACCGACGCCGTTCCTCACCACGTTGCATGGTCGCCTCGACCTGCCCGAACACCAGCCGGTGTTCACGACTTTCTCCAAATCACCGGTCGTGTCGATCTCGAATGCGCAACGACGTCCGGTTCCACAAGCCAACTTCGTGCGCACGGTGTATCACGGCCTGCCCGAGAATCTGCTGACCCCGCAGCCGATCACGCCGAGCTACTTGGCGGTGCTCGGCCGCATCGCGCCGGAAAAGGGCGTCGACCGCGCCATCAAGATTGCCATCCGCTGCGGCATGCCGCTGAAGATCGCCGCCAAGATCGACCGCGCCGACCAGGAATACTATGACGAGGTCGTCAAGCCGCTGATGAACCATCCGCTGATCGAATATATCGGCGAGATCGGCGACCATGAGAAGTCGCAGTTCCTGTCCGGCGCGCACGGACTGCTGCTGCCGATCGATTGGCCGGAGCCGTTCGGGCTGGTGATGATCGAATCGATGGCCTGTGGCACGCCGGTAATCGCCTATAATCGCGGTTCGGTGCCGGAGATCATCGACGAGGGCCTCACCGGCTTCATCGTCGAGGACGAGACCAGCGCCGCCGCCGCGGTCGGACGCCTTGAGGGAATGGATCGCGGGGCCATCCGCAAGCACTTCGAGAAGCGCTTCACAGCGCGTCGCATGGCGATGGACTACATGGCAGTGTATCGCGACCTCAGCGAAAAGGGCGAGCCCAAAATCCGGCTGGTGCAGAGCGCGGAGTAGCGCACGCATCGACCGCACGGTTCCCTTCCCTTGGCGGTGGAGAGAACAATGAGCATTGGCGCTCCGACTTGGCGCTTGCGGCCCAATCTAGCCCATCGTCCAGCCTGTACAGCCCGCCCGACATTTGCGAGAAACAGATATTACTCACGCAATCGCG
>JACMOT010000246.1 GCA_014377915.1 Tardiphaga sp. | reverse complement strand
TTTGGTCCCGAACAGGCCGTAAGGCTTGATCACCAGGATGATGATGAGCACGTAGAACGGCGCGATCTCATAGAGATTGCCCCAGTGCAGATATTCCGAATCGACGAACTGCGCGACATTCTCCAGTACCCCGATGATGACCCCGCCGACCCCGGCCCCGCCGACGGAATCGAGCCCGCCGAGGATCGCCGCCGGAAACACCTTGATGCCGTAGAACGATAGACCCGACGAGACGCCGTTGACCACGGCGACGACCACGCCGGCGACCGCCGAGACCATCGCCGAGATCGCCCAAGCCATGGCGAACACGGTCTTCACGGAGATGCCGAGCGACTGCGCGACCTGCTGGTTGAACGCGGTGGCGCGCATCGCCAGGCCCCATTTCGACACCTTAAAGAACCACGCCATGCCGATCATCATCAGCACGGAGACCACGAGGCTCATGACATAGACGGTCTGGATCTGCAGCCCGGCGAAGTTGACGGACTGGCTGGTGAAGACGCGGGGAAACGGCTGCGGGCTGACGCCGTAGATCCATTTCAACGACGCCTGGAATACGGTGGACAGTGCGATGGTCACCATGATCACCGAGATGATCGGCTCGCCGATCATCGGGCGCAGGATCACGATCTGGATCATGATGCCGAAGGCGAACATGAACACCAGGGTCATCGGCATGCCCATCCAGAACGGCACTTGATATTTGGTCAGCAGCGTCCAGCACACCCAGGCGCCGATCAGGAGCAGCTCGCCCTGCGCGAAGTTGACGACCTGGGTGGCCTTGTAGATCAGCACGAACGACATCGCGACCACGCCATACAGCGTGCCGACCACGAGGCCATTGACGAGAAGCTGGAGGAGCAGGGCGGTGTTCATGATGGGTCACACGCGAACAATATGTGGGGATCCCCTCTCCCCCGGGCGTAGCGCAGCGAAGCCTGGTGGGAGAGGGTGGCCGCGCGCAGCGCGGACGGGAGAGGGGGAGCCTCAACCAAGGACGGAGTGTGCGACCCCCCCTCTCCCGAGCGAGGTCGGGACGACTGCCGGTGCTCCCCTCTCCCACGAGGGGAGAGGGGACAGATATTAGCCGCTGCGCGAGCAGAGCGCTGACTAAGAGACAGCTTCATTCCGCCGCCTCCATCGCGACATCCCGCGCCAGGTCGATCACCAGCAGCGTGGTCCGGATGCGTTGCGTGGTGCCGTCCTGGAAGCGGATCACGGTGTCGACCGGGATATCCCGCGCGCCGCCATAGATGCCGTCGATGATATCGGCGTATTTCTCGTTGATGACGCTGCGGCGGACTTTTCGGGTGCGGGTCAGCTCGCCGTCGTCGGCGTCGAGTTCCTTGTACAGCAGCAGGAACTTGGCGATGCGCTGCGCCGGCGGCAGCGTCGCGTTGACGATTTCGACCTCCTTGCGGATCAGCGCGTAGACTTCCGGGCGCGAGGCGAGATCGGTGTAGGTGGTGAAGGAAATCCGGTTCTTTTCCGCCCATTTCGAAATGATCGAGAAGCGGATGCAGATCATGGCGGCCAGCACGTCGCGCTGGTCCCCCAGCACGACCGTCTCGGCAATGTACGGTGAAAACTTCAGCTTGTTCTCGATATATTGCGGCGAGAAGCGTTCGCCGCGCGCGGTCTGGGCGAGGTCCTTGATGCGGTCGATCACCACGAGCTGTTTCGCATCGTTGAAATAGCCGGCATCGCCGGAATGCATCCAGCCGTCGCGGAGATCGGCGGCGGAGGCTTCCGGCGCCTTGTAATAGCCGAGGAACATGTTGGGGTGCTGGACCACGATCTCGCCGACGCCGTGCACGTCAGGTTCGCGGATCTCGATCCGGATGCTGTCGCCCATTGCGACGCCGGTGGTGTCGGGATCGACGGCGCCGGCGTTGTGCAGCGTGAAGGCGCCAAGTGTCTCGGTCTGGCCGTACAAGGTGCGCAGCGGCACGCCCATGGCGCGGAAGAACTTGAAGGTGTCGGGCCCCAACGCCGCGCCGCCGGTCGCTGCCGAGCGCAGCCGCGTGAAGCCGAGGCGATCACGTAGCGCGCGGAACAGGATGAGATCGGCGACAGCGGATTTCTTGCCGTCGGCCAGTGCCGCCAGGCCGGCCTTCATGCCGACCTCGTATAGCTGCTGCTTCAGCGGCGAGGAATCCATCACGCGGGCACGGACGTCGGCGGCGATGCCCTCCCAGACGCGCGGCGCGAACAGCACGAAGGTCGGCGCGATCTCGCGGAAGTCGTTCATCATCGTGTCGGATTGCTCGACGAAATTGACCTTCATCCGGGCGAGCAGCCCTTTGCCGAGCGCATAGACCTGCTCCATGATCCACGGCAGCGGCAGCACCGAGACATATTCGTCGGAGGAATCCTTGGGGTCGAAAGCCAGATAGACCGCGCAATGGCCGAGCACGCGCCCGGCCGCGAGCATCGCCAGCTTCGGATGCGAGGTGGTGCCCGACGTGGTGCAGAGGATGGCGACGTCCTCGCCGCGGGTCGAATCGACCATGCGATCGTAGAGGTCCGGCTCACGCGCGGCGCGGTCGCGGCCCATTTTTGCCAGTCTGTCGGCTTCGAGCAGGCGGGGATCGTCATATTTCCGCATGCCGCGCGGATCGGAGTAGACGATGTGGCGTAGCAGGGGCACGCGGTCGCCGAGCGCCAGCAATTTATCGACCTGCTCCTCATCCTCGGCGAATACGATTCTCGCCTCGCCGTAGTTCAGGAGATAGGCGGCTTCCTCGTCGAGCACGTCGCGGTAAAGACCGAGGC
>JACMOT010000245.1 GCA_014377915.1 Tardiphaga sp. | reverse complement strand
GTCGGGCCTTGCCCAGACACAATGCGCCAGCGTCAGCCGCGGCGACAGCAGGCCGATCTCGTCGAGCATGGCCACCACGCCGCCGGGATAGTTGGCGTCGGCCCATTGCCGCTGATATCTGGTTTCCAAGAGATGCATGTGGATGCGCCGCCCGGTGCGCCCGGAGGCTTCCGCGATCGCGCGCAGCAGCGCGTCGCTGCACCATTGCACGCCGTTCGGGCCGTATTGCACGTCGAAGCCGGGACCGGCGGACGCCGCGGCGACGTCATCGACCAGTCTGATATAGTCCTGCGGCGATAGCGGCGGGCGGATGAAGCGCGCCTCGATCTCCGCGCGCAGCGGCGCGGGCAGGGCCGCAAGGATCGGCTCCGACGGGCCATAGACCAGCGGGTTGCGGTCCTTCATCGACACCGCAAAGCCGGCGCGAATTCCGACATCGCGCGCGGCGCGCGCCACTTCTGCGGCCTCGGTCGGCAGGTCGGTGAAGCCCTGCGCCCGCGTGTAGTGATTCATGATGGTGCCGGCGCCGCCCAGCGCGCCATTGGCAAACGTCATGCAGGCAGCAAGATAGGGATCGACCGCCGGGAACAGCGCCAGATAGTGGATCCAGGATTCCAGCGGCTTGGCATCGGCCCCGATCGAAGAGGTGCGGATGGCGCGGCCGTGGTCGTGTGCATTGACCAGCGCCGGCATCGCCAGCAGCTTCTCGGCCGTTGCATGGGCCGAGGGCGCGATCGATGCGATCTTGCCCTCGGCGAGATGGATCGTCTGCGCGCCGATCAGCGGCCCGTGGGGGCCGATGACATGCGCGCAGTGGATGGTGCGGGTCGCGGCGCTCATTACGGCGCGATCGTCGGCGGCACGCGGTCGGCCCTGGCCGGCAGGAACGAGCGGTCGAACACTTTTCCGACGCCGGGCTTGTTCGGCAGTTCGAACGACGCGGCAATGGTATCGATCGACGAGGTCAGCTTCTTGTCGCTGAGATCGCCGAGGCCGAGCTCGCGCACTTCCGGCGTGTCGATCAGGTTCTTGTAGACATAGAGCAGGCGGCGCTTCTCGAGGTCCTTCTTGATCAGCGGCTCCACTTCGGCCAGCACCTCGGTAGCGGCATCCGGGTTCTGCACGGTCTCCTTCAGCGCGCGGTTGATCGCGCGCAGCAGGCCCTTTACCGCTTCGGGATGTTCCTTGATCAGCTTCTGCGACACCATCACGCCGTTGGAATAAAGGTCGAGGCCGAGGTCCGAATAATACATCCAGCGGAAATCCTTGTCCGGGTCGAGCTTCATCGACACGAAATTAAGATAGCTGGTCGCCGAGAAAACCGCGGAGGCATCGACCTGGCCCTGCAGCAAGATCTGCTCCTGCAGCGCCGGCGTCACCTGGGTGATGTTGATCTTGCTGAAATCGACATTGTTGGTCTTGGCGAGCAGCGGCAGCAGCTTGAACGCTGCGCCGCCGGCCGGCGTGCCGAGCCTGGCGCCTTCGAGGTCCTTCAGCGTCTTGATCGGGCCGTCGGCCTTCACCACCAGCGCGAACGGCGCCTTGTTGTAGATCATGTAGACCATCACCGGCGCGTCGGCCGGCTTGGTGGCGGCGTTCTGGATGATCGCGTTGATGTCGCCGAAGCCGGCGTCATAGGCGCCCGACATGATGCGCGTCACGGTGACCGCGGAGCCTTCGCCCTGGTCGATGGTGACGTCGAGGTTTTCGGCAGCGAAATAGCCCTTGACCTTGGCCCAGTAGTACCAGTCGTGCAGGCCCTGCAGTTTCCAGTCCAGGGTAAACTTGATCTTCAGCGGCTCGGCGGCCGAAGCAGCCGCGGCCAGCGGAAGG
>JACMOT010000244.1 GCA_014377915.1 Tardiphaga sp. | reverse complement strand
GCAACGACACTCTCATCGGAGGCGACGGCAACGACACCTATGTGGTCGATTCCACAGGCGATGTCGTCACCGAACTGGCCGGACAGGGCACTGACACGGTACAGAGCAGCATCAGCTACGCGCTCGGCGCCAATGTCGAAAATCTGCTGCTGACCGGCACCGACAACCTCAATGCCACCGGCAACTCCCTCGCCAACACGCTGACCGGCAATGCCGGCGACAACGTTCTGGATGGCGGTGCCGGCAATGACATCATGATCGGCGGCGCCGGTAACGACTCCTACATCGTCGACAGTACCGGCGACGTGGTCACCGAATTGGCTGGCGGGGGCACCGACACCGTGCTGAGCAGCGTCAGCTATACGCTGGGTGCCAATGTCGAGAACCTGCATTTGACGGGGGCGGCCGCGATCAATGCCACCGGCAATACGCTCGACAACATGCTGACCGGCAATGCCGGCAACAACGTCCTCAACGGCGGTGCCGGCAATGATTTTCTCGATGGCGGCGCCGGCAACGACAGCATGATCGGCGGTACCGGCGACGATACCTATGTGGTCGACGCGGTGGGCGATGCCGTCACCGAACTGGCCGGGCAAGGCACCGACACCGTCCAGAGCAGCATCAGCTACGCGCTCGGCGCCAATGTGGAAAACCTCGTGCTGACCGGATCCGCCGCGATCAACGCCACCGGCAATACGCTCGATAATGTCATCGTCGGCAATGCCGGCGACAATGCCATCAAGGGCGGCGCCGGCAATGATACGCTGATCGGAGGAGACGGCAACGACACCTTCCTCTACATGCATGGTCATGGTTCCGACCATGTGCAGGGCGGCGCGGGCGCCTCCTGGGTGGACACGATCAGCCTCGATCAAAGCCTGGGATCGCTGCAGCCGACAACCGACTGGACCATCCACCTGACGTCAGGAAGCATCGTGAGCAGCGGCGCCCACGACATGGCGCTTTCCAACGACGCCAGCGGTGTGATCAATTTCGTCGATGGATCGAAGATCGATTTCGTCGAGATCGAGCACGTGCACTGGTAACAGAACAGCCTGGCAGGCGAGGTCCCGGAAGGCTTGCGCGCCAACCAATCAATCGGTCGCATCCGTCCTTGGCTGCGACGATCGAACCAGGCTCGCAGCGGCAGTTCCGGCGACGCGGCCCAGCACCGTCGCGGTCAGCAGGCCGTTGCCGGACAGATAGCCGCTGGCCTGCGAACCCGACACGCCGGCGGCCGCGCCGCCAGCGGCGAACAGGTTCGGCATCGCCACGCCAGCGCCATCCAGCACGCGGGCGGAGCAGTCAACGGCCAGCCCACCCTGGGTGTGAAACAGCGCGCCGGTGACGCGGACCGCCATGAATGGCGGCGCTAGCGGCGGCACACCGGCAAAATGCCGACCGAAGCGGTCGCTGCCGCGGTCGCGCTTGAGCTGCTCGACCTCATCGAAACTCGCTTTCAACACGACTTCGGACAGTTTGAGGCGCGTCGCCAGAGCTTCAATACTGTCGGCTACGATCACGGCGCCGCCGGCTTCCGCCTGGCGAAAATCCTCGAACTGCCGCGCAATGGCGGCGATCCGCGCGTCAAAAATATCGAAGGCCACCGCGTCCGGCTCGGCAATCACGGCGGCGGCCTGCTCGGAATAGCCGAGGCTCTCATTGGAGAAGCGCAGCCCGTTCGCATTGACCTGAAAGCCGCCCTCCATGATCGCGGCCCAGCTGATCAGGATGCCGTGCGGATGCGCCACCGAGCCATGCCCCTGATAGCCCGACATGTGCCGCAGCCTCGCGCCGAGCGCCTCGCCCCACAGCACAGCGTCGCCGCGATTGCCGGGATGGCCGAAATACAGCGCGCCACGCATTTCCGGAATGTGCCGCGCCACCAGCGCGGGGTTGCCGCCATAGCCGTTGCAGGCCAGGATCAGCACGTCGCAGCCGATCAGGTCCAGCGTGCCGTCCGGCCGCGTCACTTCCACGCCGCGCACGCGATGGTCGCCATCGCTGAACAGGGCCGTCACGGTGGCGTCGGTCAGCAGCGGCACGCCCGCCTGCTCGACCGCCACGCGCAGCCGGTCGATCAGTTCGGCGCCCGAGCGCGACGGCAGGCCGTGCATGCGACGCGCGGCGTGGCCGGGATAGTCGAAATCACTGACCACCGAAAACGGCAGCCCGTAACGATCGGCCAGCCATTCGACGCTGGAGCCGGATTGCGCCGCGACGAGATCGACGATCTCTGCGTCGGCCTGATGGTGCGATTTCTGGTTGATGTCGTCGGCGAACAGCTCGGGCCTATCGGTGATACCAAGCGCCAATTGAAACCGTGTGGCCGCCGCCGGGATCAGCCCGGCCGACAGCGCGGTGGAACCACGCGGCAGCGGATCGCGTTCCAGAACGGCAAGCTCGACGCCGGCCTCGTGGGCGGCCAGCGCGGCGCAAAGTCCGGCCGCGCCGCCGCCGATGATGAGCACGGGAATGGTGGTTTCGAAGCCACTGGCCGGAAGCGGCTTGATGGTCACGCCGAGGCCTCCGCCCGCATCTCGGCGATGGTCGCAATGCGGGCAACGGGTTTCAGCGCGGCAATGGCGGTCTGGTGCGTGACATCATCGAAAGCAGCGCAGCCGTCGGACAACACGACGACATCGATATCACGGACATGGGCTTCGCGCACGGTGGAGGCGACACCGCCATTGGTGACGATGCCGCCAACCACCAGCCGGTCGATGCCGCTCTTGCGCAGCATCCATTCCAGCCGCGACATGTAGAACGCCGAATAGGCGACCTTCTCGACCTGCAGATCCGACGGCGAGAGTTCATCGACCAGCGCATGGCCCCAACTGCCCGGCGCAAAATCGCCTTTCCGCAAGAACGGGCGCAACTTCTTCAGATGCGGCGAGATCAGCGGCTCGCCGCCCTTGCCGGGCACGAGGGTAAAATGAGTCGAAATGATCCAGCCACCGGCGGCGCGAAACGCGTCGGCCAGCGGCTTCAGCTTTGCAGGCAGTGCGGCGATCGAGGCGGCGCCCTGCCCGCCGCGCGCATAGGCGCCGTCGGCGTGCAGAAAATCGTTCTGCAGGTCGACGATCAACAGGCCAGTGCGCATCATCGGAATGGAAGCATCGCTCATGCAATCTGCCTTTCGATCAGGATGTTGCCGAGCGCGTCGACCCGCGCCGCGAGGCCCGGTTCGACCACGGTGGTGGCATCGGGTTGTTCGAGGATCGCCGGACCCGCGATCACCGCGCCGACCGGCAGGTCGAGCCGCGCCCAGATCGCCGTGACGTGCCAGGCACCATCGAACCAGACCTGGCGCTCGCCGAGCCGTGCGTTGTCGATCGAAGCATCCGCGGAAGGAGCCAATGCGGCAAGATCGAAATGCGGCCGACGGCCGATTGCCGCCGTGCGCAGCGTCACGATCTTCACCGGGATACCCGACAGCTTGCGGCTGAACTGGGCCTGATAACTTTGCTCAAACGCCTCGCGGATGGTTTCGGTGTCGATGCCCGTGGTCGCCTCGCCGAGACTGACGGGCAGCGAGACGCCGATGGTGTGGGTCTGTCCGACGTAGTGCATGTCGAGTTCATAGACGATGTCGATACGGTCGACCTGTACGCCGGCCGCGGCGACGACGTCATGCGCCGCCCTGCCTTCCACCACCATGCGCTGATCCAGCACGCTGGCATCGAGCCCGTCGAGCATCAGATTGACGGTCTGCACCTGATCATGACGGAGGTCGGCGATCACGCAGCCGAGCGCCGAGGTGATGCCGGGAAAGCGCGGCACCAGCGCCAGCTTGAGCCCGACCTCGCGCAGCAACGCGCCGGCATGCAGCGCGCCGCCGCCGCCAAACGGCATGATGGCGAAGTTGCCGGGATCATGACCGCGTTCGATCGAGACCAGCGGGATCGCGCCGGCCATCCGCGCGTTGGCGATGCGCACGATCGCCTCCGCCGCCGCCATCGCATCAAGGCCGAGCGGTGTGCCGACATGCGCGAGGATCGCGGCCTTGGCCGCCTCGACATCGAGCCGCGCCAGCTTGCCGCCGATCGGCCGCTCGGCATTGATGCGGCCGAGCACGACATTGGCGTCGGTCAGCGTCGGCCGGCCATTGCCGGCGCCGTAACACACCGGGCCCGGCACCGAGCCGGCGCTTTCCGGACCTACCTGCAGCAGGCCGCCGCGATCGACATGGGCGATCGAGCCGCCGCCGGCGCCGATAGTGGTGATCTCGATCATCGGCGTGCGGATCACCAGCCCGAAATCGATCGTGGTCTGCGCCGCCAGCGAGGCCTGCCCGCCAGCGATCAGCGAGACGTCGAACGAGGTGCCGCCGAGATCGCCGGTGATGACATTGTCGTAGCCAGCTGCGCGGGCGATGGCACCTGCGGCGATCACGCCCGCCGCGGGACCGGACAGCGCGGTGCGCACCGGAAACTTGCGCGCCATCGCCGTCGACATCACGCCGCCATTGGACTGCACGATATGAAACTGGCCGCCAAAACCTTCGCCAGCCAGTACGCCTTGCAACTTGCCAAGATAACGACCGACCAGCGGCTGCAGATAGGCGTTCAGCGCGGTGGTCGAGGTCCGCTCGAACTCGCGGATTTCGGGCAGGATTTCGTGCGAGGCAACGACGTCGTCATTGGGCCAGACCTCGCGCGCCGCGAACAGCGCGGCGCGTTCATTGGCCGGATTGGCATAGGCATTGATGAAGATGATGGCGAGCGCTTCGGCACCGGCCAACAGCAATTGTCGCGCGATGGCCTGTACGTCAGCCGGATCGACGGCGGTGCGGATGCTGCCATCGGCCAGCACGCGCTCACCAACCTCCACGCGCATGTCGCGATCGACCACCGGGACAAAGTCGCCCCACAGGCCCCAGGTCTGCGGACGGTCGCGGCGGCGCATTTCCAGCACGTCGCGAAAGCCCGCCGTCGTGATGATGCCGACGCGGGCACCCTTGCGCTCCAGCAGCGCATTGGTACCAACCGTGGTGCCATGCACGATGGCGCCGAAATCCCGGATATGGCCGAACGTCTTCAGACCGAGCAGAAAGCCTTCCGCCTCGTTTCCGCGCTGCGACGGCACCTTGGCGGTGCGGAATTCGGACTTCGCTTCGTCATAGAAAAACAGGTCGGTGAAGGTGCCGCCGACATCGACGCCGACGATGGAAGCGCCGCTCATGATCGTTTACCTGCATTGTCTGTGACGTAACCGAGACGAAGATCGCGCGCGGCCTTCGCCGGATCGCGCGAGGCCGGCCCGCCGTACCCGCCGCCGCCCGGGGTTTCCAGCCGCACGCGCTGGCCTCTGGCGATCTTCACGTCGGTGATCTTGGAGGCCAGCGGCGGCGAGGCCTTGCCGTCCGCTGTATCATAGATGAAGCGGTTCAGCGCGGCGGGACCGCCGCCATTGACCCCGAACGGCGCGAATTTTCCGCGTTCGCCGAGTAGGAAGACGTCGGCGCCCGAGTCGCCGAGCGCCTCCAGCTCGTAGATCGCGCCAAGGCCGCCGCGATGCTGACCGACGCCGCCGCTGTCCGGACGCAGCGCCCATTGCGTGAACATCACCGGATAGGAGGCTTCGAGAATCTCGACCGGCGGAATGGTGGCCATCGAGATCGGATTGTTACCGTGGTTGAGGCCATCGCTGATTGGATTGCCACCGAGGCCGCCGCCGAAGAACGAGAACATCACCCAGCGCGAGCCGTCATTGCGGTGGCCGGCGAGCGATAGCGCATTGATGGTGCCGAACGGCGCCGCCATCGCCCGCTCCGGAGCCGCGATCGCGATGGCACCGAACACCACGCCGATCACGCGCAGGATGGTCTCGGTATAGCCGCCGACCGGACGCGGCGCCTTGACGCCGAGCAATGTCGTATCCGGAATGATGAAGGTGATCGGCTCGAGACAGCCAGCATTGGCGGGCACGTCGGTGAAGACATGTTTGAGCGCGACGTAGCAGCAGGCGGCCGCGGTCGCATAGGCGATATTGAGCGGGCCGGCGCAAGGCGGCGACGAACGCGAAAAGTCCAGCACCATGGTCTCGCCTTTAATGGTGAGATCGAGCGCGATCTTCAATGGCTCGTCGCTGACGCCGTCATTGTCGAGAAAATCCTCGAAGCTGTAGACGCCGTCCGGCAGCGCGCGGAGATTTTCCCGCATCAAGGCCGAGGCACGCTGGGTGAACAGATCCAGAGCCGCGGTGATCGTCGCTTCGCTATAGTCGTCGAGCAGGCCGGCGAGCCGACGCTCACCCAGCGCCAGCGCGTTGAGCTGGCCGTTGAGGTCGCCGAAATTCGAGGTCGGCACCCGGCTGTTGGCGGCGAGAATGTCGATCAGGTCCTCGTTGATGATTCCGGCGCGGAACAGTTTCACCGGCGGGAAGCGCACGCCCTCCTGAAAGCTTTCGGTGGCGCGCGAGTTGAAGCCGCCGGGCACATTGCCGCCGATGTCGAGCCAGTGGCCGACCGAGGCGATCCAGCAGAATACTCTTCCGTCGCGGAAGATCGGCCGCACCAGGCGGAAATCGTTGAGGTGGGTGCCGCCATCATAGGGATCGTTGAACAGGAAAGTGTCGCCGGGCTGCAGCGTATCGCGGCCGGAGGCGGCGTCGCGCGCGACCTTGTCGATCACTGCCTTCACGGCAAAGGCCATCGCGCCGACGAAGATCGGCAGTCCCGTGGTGCCCTGCACCAGAGTAGCACCGGTCTCGGCGTGATAGAGTCCGTGGCAGGCGTCGCGGGCTTCGGCAATGATCGGATTGAACGCCGAGCGATACAGCGTCGCATCCATCTCGTCGGCGATCTGCTCGAGGCGGCCCTTCAGCACGGCCAGCGTAACGGGATCGATGGTTCTGGTCATACGCGCTTCCGTCATCTTGTCTTTTGTCATGAAGTCTTGCCGGCCGGACCATTGGTCGGGAATTCATAGACGCGACCGCGCTCCAGCATTTCCGGCGTGCCGATGACGGCGTTCAACGCGTCGAAATCGAACATCCGGTCGCGAAAGGCATCGGTGGTGCCGTCGCGCGCCAACGTCGCATAAAACGCCTGCGCGGCCTTGGCGACGGCGCGCACGATGCCGCCGGGAAAGATCACCAGCGAAAAGCCTAGCGCCTGCAATTGGTCCTTGCTGAGGATCGGGGTGTGGCCGCCCTCCACCATATTGGCCATCAGCGGCAGTCGCGCGCCGAGTTTCTGCGTAATCTGCGCCAGTTGCGCCTCGTCGCGCGGCGCCTCGACGAACAGCACGTCGGCACCGGCCTCGGCATAACGGCCGGCACGCTCCACCGCCTGGTCGAAACCTTCGACCGCGACCGCATCGGTACGCGCGATGATCAGCGTCTCGCCGTTCCGCCGCGCGTCGGTCGCCGCCTTGATCTTGCCGACCATCTCCATGGCCGGGATCAGGCTCTTGTCCTGCAGATGGCCGCAGCGCTTCGGAAAGCTCTGGTCCTCGAGCTGGATCGCCGAAGCGCCGGCGCGTTCGAACAGCCGTACGGTACGCTGCACGTTCAGGGCATTGCCGTAGCCGGTGTCGGCATCGACGATCAACGGCGTGGCGACGCGGTCGCGGATCAGGCTCAGCGTCTCCGCCACTTCGGACATGGTGACCAGCCCGATATCGGGACGGCCGAGCCGCGTATAGGCGATGCTGGCACCGGACAGGTACAGCGCGCGAAAGCCGGCGTCGGTCGCCAGCGACGCGGTGAGCGCGTCATAGACGCCGGAGGCCAGTACGATTTCCGGTTGATGCAGCATCGTTTTGAGGGACGTGAATTCGGTCATGAGCATTCTCTCGATCAGACGGCAAGCATCTGGGACAGCGAGCGCATATCCGCGGCACCGGTCAGGCCGTCGACGGCGGAAAGGATCGCGGCACGGTGGTCGTCATTCCAGACGTCGCCGGTCACCTCGTGAAATTTTTCTTCGATCTCGGCGGCGCTGTAGGGATCTTCGGTGTCGCCCTTGTTGGTCATCGCTTCGGCCGACAGCACGCGACCGTCCTTCAACGCGATCTTCAGCCGCGCGGGTCGCAGGCCCGGAAGCATCGCCGTCAGCGCGGGATCTTCCCGAACCGTTATGCGGCTTGCCAGAACCAGCGTCGCGGCGTCGCGCCGGGCCTCATCCCGAAAGGCCCCGATCGTGGCGGCGCCATGGACGATGGTCGTCGCCAGCGAGAACGGCAGCGAGAATTTTGCCGCCAGCATGTTGCGGGGCGTGGGACTGTTCAGCTGCGCCGCCCAGATATAGGTATCGACTTCGATCCGTTCGATTTCATCTGCCTTGAGCTCGCCGACCCCGGCCAGCGCGTTTTGCAACGCATCGAGCGCGCCGTGATTGTAGCGGCAGGCGGCGTGGCGCTTGAAATAGTTGCGTGCGATTTCCCAGCGCGAGCCGAGCTCGGCGATCATCTGCTCCGGTTCGAACTGGTCGGAGATCACGGTGCCATAGATCGTGCCGACGCCGTCGGCCTCGCCGACGAAGCCGGCATCGACCATGTCCCAGGCGCGCAGGCCGATCTCGTTGGAGAATCCCGCAAACGAGTTACGGACGGTGCCGCCTTCCAGCATCGTCCGCCGACTGGTCGCCAATCCCACCGTCGATGACACGTTGATGACCTCGGCCATCTGCTCGATGCTGGCGCGGTTCAGCCGTGCGACCGCTACGGCAGCGCCCACCGTGCCCCAAGTGCCGTGCGGATGCATGGTGACGCGCAGCTTCGAGGCGATGCCGATCCGCGAGCCGATCTCATAGCCCAGCACGATGGCGATCAGAACCTCGGCGCCGGAGCTGCCGAGCTCTTCCGCCGCCGACAACACCGCCGGCACGACGTGAATACCAGGATGGCCGCGCGCGAACTGATTGCCCTCGTCGATCTCGAGCATGGTGCCTGCGGTCCCGTTGAGGAACGCCGCAGTCCCCGGCGCTGCGCGGCGGCGGGCGCCGATCACCGGCACGCCGCACGTGCCGATCGACCGGCGGCAGAGCCGCTCGGTCAGCCGCCGCATTTCCGGCTCCTGCGCACCGGCCGACATCGCAGCGATGCAGTCGAACAGCACCTGTTTAGTCCGCGCGATGACATCAGGCGGAATTTGATCGATCGTCAGTCCGGTCGCGAAACCGGCCCATTGATCGAGCCATGACGGGCGCGCCGTCGCGGCAGAAGCAGCTTGCAGCATCGTCACATCCCTAAATAGGTTTTGGCCAATTCGCTGTTGGCGGCCAGCTCCGCGCCGGTGCCGGACAGCACCAGGCTGCCATGCTCCATGACGTGCGCGGCATGCGCCAGTTCGAGCGACTGCACGACGTTCTGCTCGACCAGCAGGATCGTCAGCCCGCTTTCGTTGAGGCCGCGGATCAGCCTGAACATTTCCTCGACCAGCACCGGCGCCAGCCCGAGCGAGGGCTCGTCGAGGATCAGCAGCCGTGGCTGGCCCATCATGCCGCGGCCGATAGCCACCATCTGCTGCTCGCCGCCGGACAACGTTCCGGCGCGCTGGCCGAAGCGCTGCCTGAGGCGCGGAAACACCGAGAGCACGTGCTCCATGGTGCGCGCGCGCTCGGGCTTGCCGCGCCGGTAGGAGCCAAGCTCGAGATTCTCGCGCACGCTGAGATCGGGAAACAGCCGGCGGCCCTCGGGCACATGCACCAGACCCAGCGCCACGATCGCGGCCGGGCTGAGCCGGTCGATACGCGCGCCATCGAACCACACCTCGCCCTGCCGCGGGCGAACGATGCCGGACAGCACCTTGTTCAGCGTGGTCTTGCCGACACCATTGGGGCCGAGCACGGCGACGATGGAGCCCGCCCGCACGGTGAAGCTGACGCCGCTCAATACCGAGGTGCCGTCATAGCCGGCCAGCAGATCCTTCACGACCAGAAGCGGTTCAGTCATGACCGCCCTCCGCGGCAATCCGCGCGGCGGCGCCGGGCCCGAGATAGGCCTCGATCACTTTCGGTTCGCGTGTCACCTCGGCCGGCGTGCCCTCGGCGATCATGCGGCCTTCCGCCAGAACATAGACATGATCGCACAGGCTCATCACGGCCTGCATCACATGCTCGACCATCAGGATGGTGATGCCATCGGCCACCAGCGCGCGGATCACCGGAATGATGTCGCGCACTTCCGACGGGTTCAGGCCGGCCAGCACTTCGTCGAGCAGCAGCAGCCGCGGCTGTGTCGCCAGCGCACGTCCCAGTTCGAGGCGCTTTCGTGCCGATACCGTGAGGCCGGACGCCATGGCATCGAGCCGCGCGGCAAGGCCGACGCGATCGGCGATGGCGGCGGCGCGCGCCATTGCCTCGTCGCGATGGCGGCAATGCAGATAGGCGCCGACCGCGATGTTTTCGCGCACGCTCAATCCGGCGAACGGCTGCACGATCTGGAAGGTGCGGGCGATGCCGAGCGCGGCGCGACGGTGCGGCGGCATGCCGGAGATGTCGGCACCGTCGAAAGCGACCGAGCCCGAACTCGGCGTCTCGAAGCCGGAGATCAGGCTGAACAGAGTGGTCTTGCCGGCGCCGTTCGGGCCTATCAGCCCGGTAATCGTGCCAGCCTGCACGCTGAGACTGGCGTCGTCGACGGCCTTGAGGCCGCCGAACCGCTTGCTGGCGTTGCGGACTTCGAGCAGCGCGCTCATGCCGCCCTCCTTGCGCCGATGCGCTGCATCAGCCTGGTAAGCAGTCCCTGAATGCCATGACGGGCAAAGGCCACCACCAGCACCAGCAGGACGCCGAACAGCGCCAGATCGATGCCGGGAATGCGTCCCGCGAAGGCCTTGGCAAGTTCACCGAGAAAATGCAGCGCCAGCGCGCCGAGCAGCGGACCAAACACGGTGCCAAGCCCGCCGACAATTGGCGCCAGCAAGGCCTCGACGGAAATCCAGCTACCGAACGCAATCGAGGAATCCACGAACAGGAAATACTGCACGTAGAACGCACCGGCCAACGCCGTCAGGCCGGCGGACAGCGTGATCGCCTTGAGCTTGACCATCAGCGTATCGACGCCCAGCGCGGCGGCCGCGTTCTCGTTCTCGCGCACAGCGATCAGATAGGCGCCGAAGCGGCCGCGCTCGATGCCGCGCATCATCACCATGGCAGCCGTGACCAGCGTTAGAATGATCCAGAAATAGATCGCACGGCTACTGAACTGAAAATTAGCGGCGGACATCTGCAGCTTGATCAGCGTACCCGCCGCGCCGCCGGTGACCGGCGCGGCGTTGGCGACGATCCGGAACACCTCGGCAAAAGCGAGCGTGATCAGGGCAAAGTACGAGCCACGCAGACCCGAGCGAAAACTGAGATAGCCGATCGCCGCACCCACCGCGGCGCCGAGACAGGTGCCGGCCAGCAACGCGGCATAGGGATTGACGCCATAGCGGTTCTGCAGGATCGCGTTGCCATAGGCACCGGCGCCGAAGAAGGCGGCATGACCGAACGAGAATTGGCCGCCATAGCCAGCCAGAAGATTCCAGCCCTGCGCCGCCAGCGCGATAATCATCGCATTGACCAGCGCATTGATCACCGTGTTGGAATCACTCACCGCGGGCAGTAACGCCAGCAACAACGCGACGATCGCGATCGGACCGTAGGCCCTGATGCCGCTCATGCTCTGGCTCCGAACAATCCGGTCGGGCGCAGCAGCAACACCAGAATGAAAATCACGAAGATACCAAGCTGGCCGAGACTTTCGCCAAACAGCAATCCTGACAGGCTCTCGATCACGCCAACGAACAGCCCGCCGGCAATGGCGCCGGGGATCGAGCCCATGCCGCCCAACACCACGATCGTGAAGGCCACCAGCACATAGGCGTTGCCGACCCGCGGATGCACATAATAGATCGGCAGCAACAGACACGCTGCCACGGCGAGGCAGGCCGCGCCAAGTCCGAAGGTCACGGCATAGATGTGGGCGACGTCGATGCCGGTCAGCGCGGCGCCAAGCTTTTCCTTCGCCACCGCGCGGGTCGCTTTGCCGGTATCGGTCAGCGCCAGCAGCACCCACAGCACCAATGCGACGGCGCAGGACACGCCGAAGGCGACGGCGCGCGTCAGCGGCAAAAAGGTGAAACCGAGATCAACGGTCGAAAAACCGTAGGGCACGTCGATCGACCGTGTGTCTGAATTGAAACCCGCCAGCAGCAGATTCTCGATCACGATGGAGAGACCCAGCGTGGTCAGCAACACGTTCTGGTCGTCGCCATGGCTGGCCGGGCCAATCACCAGGCGCTGCAGCGCGTAGCCGAGGCCGAAGAAGATCAGCGCCAGCGGGACGATCGCGACATAGGGATCGATGCCGGCCTGAAACGCGAGGTAGACCGCGAACATCGCCGCACTCAGGATCGCGCCATGGGCGAAATTGATGATGTGCAGCACGCCATAGACCAGCGTCAGCCCGACCGCGATCAGCGCATAGACCGCGCCGGTCATCAGGCCGTTGAGCACGGCGGCAGCCAGGATATCGGGCGATGACATCAGCGAAGTTCGGCTTTCATGGGAAAGGGAGACGTCATGTGACGAGACCGGTAGGTGCCGGTCTCGTCACATCAGGACGCGGCGATCAGGCGGGCACCGGAAACACCGGCTTGGCGTCGGAAAAACTCGACGGGAAGATCACCTTGATGTCGTTGCCCTGGACCTGGGTGTTGACCGGCGCTGCACCCATGTTCTGGCCGTTGACGAACTGCGTCGGGCCATAGGGCATGATGTGTCCGGCAAATGTCGAGGAAGCCAGCGCGGCGATGATCGCCTTGCGGTCGGCCGAGGCCGCGCGTTCAATCGCATCCGCCAGCAACAGCACGCCGGAATAATTCAGCGAGACATTATAGGTGAAGAATTTGCCGGTGGATTCCACTTCCTTCTTCAGCGCCTCGGCCACCGGATTGCGCGGATCGTGCCAGTGGTTGCAATCCATCACGTTCTGGGCTGCGTCGGGGAATTCCTTGACGAAGCGGTAGTTGGAGGCGGCGCCATTGAGCACACAATAGATGCCCTTCGGCTTGATCTTCTGCTGCTGCATGGTGCGCGCCAGCAGCACGAACTCGCCGTAGTAGCTCGACGGAATGATCAGATCGGGATTCTTCGCGCGGATCTGCAGCGCGACGTTGGACATATCACGCGCGGGCGTCGGATGCGCGATGGTGTCGAGCACCTCGAAGCCGCGCTTCGGCAGTTCGGTCTGCATCAGCTTGGCAAGGCCGGAGCCGAACAGGCCATCCTCGTGCACCAGCACCACGGTCCTGGCCGGTTTGCCGGCCGCGTCGTTGAGGGTCGACAGGTTGTCGAGCGCGCTCTTGGTGACGATGCCAAAGCCGGGCGAGAAACGGAACGTGTTGGCCAGTCCGCGCGACACGATCTGATCGGAGACGCCGACATCGACGATATAGCCGAGGTCGTAGCGCGATGCGGCCTGGGTAGCGGCGAGGCAGATCGGGCTGGCGAAGCCGCCAACGATCGCCGCGACACCTTCCGCCGCCATGCGTTCGACTTCCGCGGTGCCGCCTTCAGGCGTCGAGCGCGCATCGCCGAACACCATTTCCAGCTTCGCGCCGCCCAGCGACTTGATGCCGCCTTTATCATTGATGGCCTTGATCGCCGCCTCGGCGCCGATCCGGCCCTGCGCCCCGTCGAACGCCAACGCGCCGGTGACCGGCTGCAGGATTCCGATCTTGATCGTCCCGCCCTGCGCCCGCAGAAAAGACGGCATTGCCACCGAGCCGGCGACCAACGCCGTGCCTTGAAGGACACGGCGACGTGACAAGCCGTGGTTAGATGTCTTGGTCATCCTGCTTCTCCATCCGTGGGGTCAATTGCAAACCGTGATCATGAGGCTTTTCTGGAAATCGTGTCGTTGGGCTCGGACGCCAGCACGGTGGCCCAGCGGCGCACGCCCGCGGCTTCGGTGCGAACCATGTCCATCTGCAGCGCGTAGCGATCCGGCCGATACAACGCGATGAGATGCTCGACGCCGCTGCCATCGGAAGCGAACACCGTGCGGGTGGTGCCGAGCAGCGCCGACCCGACATCCACCTCGAGCGCGGCCGCGACTTCCGGCGACGCCAGCACGGCGGTGACCTGCTGGGTCGCGCGCTCGATCTGCACGCCGGAGCGTTCCAGCAATGACAGCAGCGGACGCGCCGCCAGATCGGCCTCGGTATAGGTGACGCCGATCTGCTCGGGCACGAAGGTGGTGAGATGGGAGAACGGCTTGTCGTCAATCAGGCGGACGCGCACGGAGAACTGGGTCTTGGCGCCAGGCGGCAGCCGGAGAGCCTCGGCGATCGCCGCCGGCGGCTCGCGATAGCTGAAGGCCAGCAGGCGCACCGCCGTATCGCCCCCCATCGCCACGAGGTTGGCCATCACATCGGAGAAATCCGCCACGATCGGCTTGGCGACGCCGCCCCGCACAAAGGTGCCGGCACCGCGACGGCGGCTGATCAACCCTTCCAGTTCAAGCTCGGCCAGAGCCCGTCGAACGGTGACCCGCGACACGCCATATTCAACCGCCAGCGCCTGTTCGGCCGGCAGCGATTCCGTATTATCGAGCCGGCCACCGGCGATGCGATCACGCAGCACCAGATAAACTTGGCGGGTTTTCGACGATTCGACTCCGGCCATCCGTGCCCTTGCCCCTAATACATTCAAAGGTATAGTGCATGATACAACTTAGACTGCAAGCCCCGCCGATGCGGATCGTGTGGGCAACAACAGCGGACAGGCGGACATGGCGGTGGGCGCGGCAAACATCATCGACAAATTATGGGACGCCCACGCAATCATGACGCGCGAGGACGGCCAGTCGCTACTGTTCATCGACCGGCATTATCTGCATGAAGGCTCGTTCCATGCCTTTGATCAGCTACGACGACGTGACGCCCGCCTCGCACGGCCCGACCTCACCTTCGGCATCGCGGACCATTATGTGCCGACGCGGCCGGCTTCCAGCCTGCACAACCCCGAAGCCGCGGGCATGATCGCGCAACTCGCGCGCAACGCGTACGAGCACGGCATCGTGTCGTTCGGACAGGATGACCGGCGGCAGGGCATCGTGCATGTGGCCTTGCCCGAACAGGGCCTGACTCTGCCCGGGCTGTCGATCGTCTGCGGCGATAGCCACACCTCGACGCATGGCGCGTTCGGCGCCTATGCCTTCGGCATCGGCGCGTCCGAAGTAGCCCATGTGCTGATGACACAGACGCTCTGGCAGAAGCGACCAAAGCGCATGCGCATCGTGGTCGACGGCGAATTGCCCTTAGGCACCGGCGCCAAGGATATCGCGCTGACGATCATCGCGCGGATCGGCAGCGATGGCGCGCAGGGCCACGCCATCGAATACGCCGGCAGCGCCATTCGCGCGCTGTCGATGGAAGGCCGCATGACGCTGTGCAACCTCGCGATCGAATCCGGCGCGCGGCTCGGCCTGATCGCGCCGGACGACATCACCTTCGATTATCTGCGCGGCCGTGCCTTTGCGCCCGATGGCGATGATTTCGAGCGCGCCATGGCGGACTGGCGTGCGCTGGCCAGCGACGTGGGCGCGCCGTTCGACAGCGAATTCGTGCTCGACGCGCGCGAGATCGCGCCGGTGGTGACCTGGGGCACCAGCCCGGAACAGGCGGCGCCGATCGACAGTGTTGTGCCGGACCCCGCCGGCATCGACAACCCTGACAAGGCGCAGTCGGTCCGCGACGCGCTTGATTACATGGCGCTACGGCCCGGCCAGCGGCTCGACGGCATTCGCATCGATCGCGTGTTCATCGGCTCCTGCACCAACAGCCGCATCGAGGATCTGCGCGCCGCGGCGGCGGTGCTCGCCGGCCAGCGGTCGCAGGTGCCCGGGCTGGTCTCGCCCGGCTCGTCGTCCGTCAAGCTGCAGGCCGAACAGGAAGGCCTCGACCGCATCTTCATCGACGCCGGCCTGGAATGGGTCGGCTCGGGTTGCTCGATGTGCGTCGGCATGAATGGCGACACCGTCGCCGCCGGCGAACGCTGCGCCTCCACCACCAACCGCAACTTCAAGGGACGCCAGGGGCCGGGCAGCCGGACCCATCTGATGTCGCCGGCGATGGTCGCCGCCGCCGCCGTCGCCGGTCAACTGACCGACGTCCGCTTTCTGCATCGGACCTAGCCCATGCGCCCCTTCATCACGCTGACCGCCCTCGCCTGCCGACTGCCGATCGCCGGTATCGACACCGACCAATTGATCCCGGCTCGATTCATGCGGCGCCCGCGCAGCGAAGGCTATGGCAACTTCCTGCTGCATGATTTGCGCTTCGATGCCGACGGCCGGGCCAGGCCGGACTTTCCGCTCAACGATCCCGACAATGCCGGCTGCGAAATCATCGTCGCCGGCCGCAATTTCGGCGGCGGCTCGTCGCGCGAGGCCGCGGTCTATGCGCTCGCCGACTACGGCATCCGCGCGGTGATCGCGCCGAGCTTCGGCGACATCTTTGCATCGAACGCGGTGAAGAACGGCGTGCTGGTGGCCGAGGTCAGCGAAGCGGATTCGCACCTATTGCTCGAGGCGGAAGACCTTGCCGGCCAACGGCCGCTGACGATCGACCTCGCCACGCAGACCATCGCGGTCGGCAATGTCGTGGTGTCGTTCGCCATTGACCCGGTCTGGAAGAAGCAGTTGATCAATGGCTGGGACGACATCGACATGACCCGCAGCGAATCCGCCCGGATCGCGCGGTTCATGGAAGCCGACGAACGTCGGCGTCCATGGATGCGACCGGTGGTACCGCATTCCTAGAACCAGATTCAGTTTGCTCGAATCGTGTCCCGGACGCGGTGCATTGCGCCTCCGCAATGAGGCGTGGTGCTTCGCAGAGCCGGGACCGCCATGAAATTCAGCACTTGGTAGGGTCCCGGCTCCGCGGAGCGGGATAAGAATGCCGCACCGCTTCCGGGACACGAGTAATTCATCCTAACGGATCAGACTCCAGGTCAGGCCGCCCCGCGCAGCCACCATCGCGCCATGCGTTGCAGATCCAGGCCCACACGCATGCCGAGGACACGGTTTCAACGCGCCAGCGTGTCGGATAGGGTGCGCGCCATCAACAGGGGAATGACATGAGCATGTCCGGGGTTTTCGCGCGCTTTGTTGCGCTGGTCGGCGCAGGCGCGCTGCAATGGCGCAAGCTGCAAGGGGCCGGCGCGCATGCGCCTGCCTGGGGCAGCGCGCCATTGGTGCCAGAAGCCAAGCCGCAGGGTGCGATCCCCACGCTCAAGATGCCGACCGCCAAGGGCTGGACCGGCGATCAAAAACCGGTCGTCGCTCCGGGGCTCAAGGTCAATGCCTTTGCCACCGGCCTGAAACATCCGCGCTGGATTCATGCGCTGCCCAATGGCGACGTTCTGGTCGCCGAGGCGTCGCAGGTAGCCGGTCCGGTGCGCAGCGTATTCGGCTACGCGATGCAGGCCACGATGCGACGCGCCGCCGCGCTCGGTGAAAGCGCCAACCGCATCACGCTGTTGCGTGACCGCGACGGCGATGGCGTCGCCGAAAGCAGCGGCATCTTCATGGAAGGGCTGAACCAGCCGTTCGGCATGGCGCTGCTCGGCGACACGTTCTATGTCGGCAATGTCGATGGCGTATCCGCCTTCCCGTATGTCGCGGGGGCTGATTGCATCAACGCGCCGGGGCAAAAGCTGACTGACTTCAAATCCGGCGGCCATTGGACGCGCAGCGTGCTGCCAAGCCCCGACGGCCGGAAACTGTTCATCGGGGTGGGCTCGCTCACCAACATCGCCGAGATGGGCATGGCGGCCGAGCAAGGTCGCGCCGCAGTATACGAGCTCGATGTGGCGAGCGGCGCCAGCCGCATCTTCGCCAGCGGCCTGCGCAATCCGGTCGGCCTGGCCTGGGAGCCGACCACCGGCAAGCTGTGGACTGTGGTCAATGAGCGTGACGGGCTCGGCGACGAGACGCCACCGGACTATCTGACTTCGGTCCGCGAGGGTGGCTTCTATGGCTGGCCCTATTGCTACTGGGGACAGACTGTCGATGACCGCGTGCCGCAGGACAAGGCGCTGGTCGTCACCGCGATCACGCCGGATTACGCGCTGGGCGGACACACCGCCTCGCTCGGCCTGTGCTGGCTGCCGGCCGGCACTCTGCCGGGCTTTCCGGACGGCATGGTGATCGGCCAGCACGGCTCCTGGAATCGCAGCACGCTGAGCGGCTACAAGGTCGTCTTCATCCCATTCGTGAATGGCCGCCCGTCCGGTCCGCCGCGCGACATTCTGAGCGGCTTCCTCGCGCCCGACGAACGGGAATCCTATGGACGACCGGTCGGGGTTACGCTCGGTCCCGACGGCTCGCTGCTGGTCGCCGACGATGTCGGCGATGTGATCTGGCGCGTGACGGCCGCGTAACATGGCCAGACGCGTCAGGCCGCCGCGCCCGACATCTGCCGGAGAACATCGGCCTTGGCGCCGTCCGCAACAATGCGGCCGGCGTCCAGCCAGATAATGCGATCGACCAGTTGCAATACCGGCGCGCGGTGCGTCGCCACGATCAGGGTGCGGTTACCGACCAGTTCGACCATGTTCCTGACCAGCCGCATCTCCAGCATCGTGTCCATGGACGATGTCGGCTCGTCGAGCAGCAGCACTTTCGGATTTCCGAGCAGGACCCGGGCGAGCGCCACGGACTGGCGTTCGCCCCCGGACAGCTTTTCGCCACGCGGACCAATCGACATGCCGTAGCCCTGCGGATGCCTGGCGGCAAAATCGGCAATGCCCGTCAACCGCATCATCGCGGCGAAGTGCTCGCGATCCAGTTCGCCCTGCCCAAGACAGATATTCCGCATCAGCGTGTCATCGATGAGTCCGGCGGTCTGCCCCATATAGCCCAGCGCCTGGCGCAGATCCGCCGGCACATACTGCCGAACG
>JACMOT010000243.1 GCA_014377915.1 Tardiphaga sp. | reverse complement strand
GTGCCGCCGAGGCCGCCGGGATCGGCGGCGTCCATAATCGCCTGCTTGCCGATTACGCCGGATAGCGGGAAACCACCGGCCAGGCTCTTGGCAACGCAGACCAGGTCCGGCTTGACGTCATAATGCTCCATCGCGAACATCTTGCCGGTACGGCCATAGCCGGTCTGCACTTCGTCGGCGATAAAGACGATGCCGTGCTGGTCGCAGATTTTTCGCAGCGCGCGCATCAGCTCGGGCGGCGCCTGGTGGAAGCCACCTTCGCCCTGCACCGGCTCGATGATGATGGCGGCGACGCGCGCCGGGTCGATGTCGGCCTTGAACAGGAAGCCGAGATATTTCAGCGACTCCTCGACGGTGACGTCGAGCTGCGGCGCCGGGAACGGCACGTGCCAGACTTCGGGGATCGCCGCGCCAAACCCTTTTTTGTAGGGCAGCACCTTGCCGGTCATGGTCATGGTCATCGCGGTGCGGCCATGGAAGCCGCCGGTGAAGGCGATCACGCCGGCGCGGCCGGTCGATGCGCGCGCGATCTTGATGGCGTTCTCGGTGGCTTCGGCGCCGGTGGTAAAGAAGGCGGTCTTCAGCGCGCCGTCGATCGGGGCGAGCTTGTTGAGGCGCTCGGCCAGCGTAACGTAGGGCTCATACAAAAGAACCTGGAAGCAGGTATGGGTAAAGCGCTCCATCTGCTCACGCACCGCCGCCATCACATGTGGATTGCAGTGGCCGGTGTTGAGCACGGCGATGCCGCCGGCGAAGTCAATATAGCGCTTGCCCTCGACATCCCACACTTCCGAATTCAGCGCGCGCTGCGCCGAGATCGGGGTGGAGTGGCCGATGCCGCGCGGCACCGCAGCCTCGCGGCGCGCAAAGATTTCTGCATTGGTGGACATGAGGATTCCTTCGATTCTTATTCAGTGTTGTTCTAAGGCCTCTCCCCGTCATTGCGAGGACCGAAGCGACGCGGCAATCCAGAAAGCCAAGACTGGATTGCTTCGTCGCAAGGGCTCCTCGCAATGACGGAGAGAGTCAGCGCGCAGCTTCGAAGCCCTTGAGCGTGGAGGTGAGGTTGGCGCCGAGGATGTCGGACAGATAGCCGCCTTCCTGGACGATCACGGTGGGCAGGCCCATCTGCGCCACGGCGGCGCCGATGCGTTGGAAACCGGCGGTGGTGACTTTCAGCGCGGCTAATGGATCGTGCTCGGAGGCGTCGAGCCCGAGCGCGAGCACCAAAGCCGTTGGCGCGAAGGATCTGATCGTCTTCGCGGCGACGCCAATCGCGTCGACAAACCCGTCATCGCCGGTGCCGATCGGCAGCGGGATGTTGAGATTGGCGCCGAGGCCATTGCCTTCGCCGCGCTCATGGGCATAGCCCCACACGAATGGATAGTAGCTGGTGGGATCGGCGTGGATCGACACCGTCAGCACGTCGGGCCGCGCATAGAAAATGCCCTGGGTGCCGTTGCCGTGATGCACGTCGACGTCGAGGATGGCAACGCGCTCGTGCTTGAGGCGCAGATGTTCGGCGGCGATCGCCGAATTGTTCATGAAGCAGAAGCCGCCGGCCATGTCGCGGTAGCTGTGATGGCCGGGCGGACGGCATAGCGCATAGGCGGCGTCCTCGCCGTCCATCACCAGCTGCGCCGCGGTGACCGCGACGTCGGTGGAGGCGCAAGCGCCGGCCCAGGTGCCGACGCCGATCGGGCAGGCGGTATCGGCGGTGTGCCAGCCGAGCTTGCCGATAATATGGGAGGGGTAGCTGCCGGCGACGCGGTTGGGATGGAAATTGGCGATCATCTCCGGGCCGTAATCGGGCAGTTGTGTCCATTCTTCCCAGGCGCCTTCGAGGAAGCGCAGATAGTCCGGCGAGTGCACCCGCGCGCGCGGCCCCTGGCCGAAGTCGCCCGGTTCGACCAGCGTGTGCCGGCCGTCATGCAGGCCTTTGAGCAGGCGATCGGCGCGCTCCGGCTGTTCGGTGGTGCGCCGTACCTGGCCGCGCACCAGGAAGAATTGCGGGTCGTGGCTACGGTGCTTGTCGCTATAGACGGCCTTCACGTGGCAGCTCCGGGAGTTGGGGGTGGAATGTCGCGAACCAGTTTCGCGACTTCGCGCCAGGCGGCGCCGATGTGATAGTCGATCCGCGCATTGATGATGTCGGGGTGGCCGCCTTCGATGGCGTCGAGCACCGCGATGTGGGTTTCGGCGATGCGGCGCGGATCGTCATAGAGCCGGCCGATCAGGCCGATCACCATGCGTAGTTCCGATGCGAGATCGTCGAACAGCCGCAGCAGCCGCGCGCTGCCGGCGATCTCGCAGATCATGCGGTGAAACCGGTAGTCTTCCTCGACCTGTCGCGCGGGGTCGTCGAGATCGGCGGTCTCGTGCAGCACGTCGATCTGCCGGCGCAGTAGATCGCGCGTGGTTGGCGTCAGGTTCTTGGCGGCGAGCACGCCAGCGTGGCACTCCACGCAGATCCGCAGATCGTAGATCTCGTCGATGTCGGTCGCTTCCAGCTTGCGCACGAAGAAGCCGCGACGCGGGTGCGACACCATCAGTCCCTGCTGCTCCAGCAGCCGCGCTGCTTCACGAACCGGCGCGCGGCTGATGCCGAGTTCACGCGCGACCGCCGCCTCGACCACCTTGGCACCGGGCTGCAATTGGCCGCGGATGATGGCCTGGGTGAGGATGCGCGCCACCTGTCCGACAAGATCGGTATCGGCGAGGGCCGTGAGCCCGACTGGAGGTGTCATCAAACGCATGCAGGGAACCCGTTTGATGCCCTGTATAAGATTTAATCGTCGATTGTCGACAGTTTAATCTTGCCGGCTGCCATGCGTTTGTGTCTTCTGCGGAGGACCTCACAACGGGAACCACGCCTGTGAATATCCATGCAAGCATTGCGCCGACCGCCGCCGAAATCCAGCAGACCCGCGTCGATCTGGCCGCGGCCTATCGTCTGATCCATCGCCTCGGACTCGACGATAGCATCTACACACATATCTCGGTGCGTGTGCCCGGCACCTTCGATCGCTTCCTGATCAATCCCTACGGCATGCGCTTCGAGGAAGTGACGGCATCGAACCTTGTCACCGTCGATGTCGACGGCGTGGTGATCGACGATCCGCTCGGCCTCGGCATCAATCCGGCCGGCTTTACCATCCACAGTGCCGTGCACGCCGCGCGTCACGATGCGCTGTGCGTGCTGCATACCCACACCGTGGCCGGCGTCGCGGTGTCGTGCCTGAAGGAGGGTCTGTTGCCGCTGAACCAGTGGTCGATGCAGTTCACCGACCGGATCGCCTATCACGACTTTGAAGGTATCGCGCTGGATCTGTCCGAGCGCGTACGCCTGGTCGCGGATCTCGGTACGAAATTCGTACTGATCCTGCGAAATCACGGCCTCTTGACCTGTGGCCGTTCGGTCGGCGAGGCCTTCAAGCTGATGCACAACATGGAGCGCTCGTGCCGCGCCCAGCTCGCGATACAGGCATCGGGCGCGGAAGTGGTGCGGCCTTCGCTGGCAGTCGCCCAGCACACCGCCGGTCAGTACGACAAGGGTTATGCGAAGATCGAAGTCGACGGCAGGCCGGATAGCGAGTGGGATGCGTTCAAGCGTATGCTCGATCGCACCGATCCTGGCTACAAGGACTGATCTGCTTCAACACTTCAACAAAACGTAACAAGGGCGGCTGAGGGAAAACCATGCTGAAGCATTTTTTGTTGGGTCTGGCTCTGACGTCCAGTCTTTGCACGGCGGCGCTGGCGCAGGAGCCGAAGCTGGGTGGCATCATCAATGCCGTGATTCAGCCGGAGCCGCCGGGTCTGATGCTGGCGCAGATCCAGAATGGCCCGACCCAGATGGTGTCGGGCAATATCTATGAAGGCCTGCTGCGTTACGACAAGAAGCTGGTGCCGCAGCCGGGCCTCGCCGAGAGCTGGACCGTCAGCGAGGATGCCAAAGTCTATACGTTCAAGTTGAAGCCCGGCGTCACTTGGCATGACGGCAAGCCGTTCACCTCGGCCGACGTGCTGTTCTCGATCGAGATGCTGAAGCAGACCCATTCGCGCGCGCGCAACAACCTCGTGCAACTCGACAAGGTCGAGGCGCCCGACGACCTCACCGTGGTGTTCACGCTGAAGCAGCCGTTCGGCCCGTTCCTCGGCATCTTCGAGGTCGGCTCGATGCCGATGGTGCCGAAGCACATTTATGAAGGCACCGATTACAAGACCAACGCCAACAACAATACGCCGATCGGTACCGGGCCGTTCATGTTCAAGGAATGGAAGAAGGGTTCGTTCATCCAGCTGGTGAAGAACCCGAACTACCACGTCAAGGGCAAGCCCTATATCGACGGCATCTACTGGCAGATCATCCCCGACGCTGCGGCGCGCTCGGTGGCCTACGAGACCGGCAAGGTCGACGTGCTGCCTGGCGGCTCGGTGGAAAATTTCGATGTGCCGCGCATCAGCAAGCTGAAGAACACCTGCGTGACCGGCGAGGGCTGGGAATTCTTCTCACCTCTGGCCTGGATGTGGCTCAACAACCGGTCCGGCCCGACCGCCAACAAGCTGGTCCGGCAGGCGATCATGTATGCGGTCGACCGCGAATTTGCCCGTGACGTGATCTGGAACGGGCTCGGCAAGGTTGCCACCGGCCCGTCAGCCTCGACCATCAAGTTCTATACCGACGACGTCAGGAAGTACCCCTACGATCCCGCCAAGGCCAAGGCGTTGCTGAAGGAAGCCGGCTACAAGGGCGAAAAGATCCGCCTGATGCCGCTGCCCTATGGCGAGACCTGGTCGCGCTGGGGCGAAGCGGTGAAGCAGAACCTGATCGATGTCGGCTTTAATATCGAGACCATCGCCACCGACGTCCCCGGATCGAACCAGAAGATCAGCGAGTGGGACTACGACATGGCCTTCACCTATCTCTACCAATATGGTGATCCGGCGCTCGGTGTCGGCCGCAACTACATCACCAGCCAGATCATCAAGGGCCAGCTGTTCAATAACGTCGAGGGCTATTCCAACACCGAGGTCGACCGGCTGTTCGATGAGGGCGCGACCGCAACCCCGGACTCGAAGCGCAAGGAACTCTACGACAAGGCGCAGAAGATCCTGGTCGAGGACGTCCCGGTGGCGTGGATGCTGGAGCTGCAGTTCCCGACCATTACCAACTGCAAGATCAAGAACCTGATCACCACCGGCATCGGCGTCAATGACGGCTTCCGTGACGCCTGGATCGACAAGTAGGGCGACATGCGTGGCTTCCTGCGATGACGGGCGAGGATCTCTCCCCCGTCATTGCGTGGAGCCACTTGGCGACGAAGCAATCCAGGGGCCGCAAGTTCGGCAAGTCTGGATTGCTTCGTGGCTTCGCTCCTCGCAGTGACGGGTAGAGGCCCGTTAAAATCCTGACAAAAATATTGGACCTCTGATGCTGTCATTTATTGCCCAGAGGATGGTGAAGGGCGTGTTCGTCCTGCTGGCGATCATCGTCATGAACTTCTTCCTGATCCGGCTCGCGCCGGGCGATCCCGCCGTGGTGATGGCCGGCGAAGCCGGCGCCAGCGATCCGGTATTCGTGGCGCAGTTGCGCGAGAAATTTTCGCTCGACAAGCCGCTGCCGGAACAGCTTTTGTCCTACGTCAAGGGCGTCGTTACGCTCGATCTCGGCTTCTCGTTCCGCCAGCAGATGCCGGTATCGACGCTGATCGCCGAGCGGCTGCCGGCGACTTTGCTGCTGACGCTGACGGCCTTCGCGATCTCGCTTTTGCTGGGCATCACCTTCGGCACGCTGGCGGCGCGGTTCGCCGGCACCTGGGCGGATACCGGGATCACGGTAATGGCGTTGCTGTTCTACGCGACGCCGATCTTCTGGGTCGCGCTGATGGCGATCCTGCTGTTCTCGGTGGTGCTGGGCTGGCTGCCGAGCTTCGGCTACGAGACCATTGGCGGCAACTACACCGGGTTCGATCGCGTGCTCGACATCGGCGCGCATCTGATCATGCCGGCGATGACCATCGGGCTGTTCTTCATGGCGACCTATGCCCGGTTGACGCGGGCTTCGATGCTCGAGGTGAAGCGGCTCGACTTCGTCAAGACCGCGCGCGCCAAGGGGCTGCGCGACAATGTCATCCAGCGCCGCCACGTGTTGCGCAACGCGCTGCTGCCGGTAGTGACTCTGGCCGGCGTGCATTCCGGCACGCTGATCGGTGGCGCGGTGCTGACCGAGACGGTGTTCGCCTGGCCCGGCATTGGCCGGCTGCTGTACGAAGCCCTGCTGCAGCGCGACTACAACCTCCTGCTCGGCGTCTTCGTGGTTTGCTCCGCGATGGTGCTGATCTTCAATCTTATCACCGATCTGGTCTATCGGCTGGTCGATCCGCGGATTGAGTTCACGTCATGAAGAATTTCTGGAAGGCCATGCTGCGGCATCCGGGTGGGATGATCGGCCTGGTCATCGTCACGGTTGCGATCTTCATCGCGGTGTTCGGCCCGACCCTGTTCCCGACCTCGCCCTGGCGCATGGTGCAGCGGCCGTTCCTGCCGCCATTCGCCTCGCCCGCGGTGACGCTCGGCACCGACGCGCTTGGCCGCGACGTGTTTGCCGGGCTGATCTATGGTGCGCGGGTATCGTTGCTGGTCGGCATGGTGTCGACGCTGGTGGCGCTGATCGTGGGCGTACCGCTCGGCGCCATCGCCGGCTATTTCGGCGGTCATATCGATGACGCCTTGATGCGCTTCACCGAATTCTTCCAGACCATTCCCAGCTTCGCGCTGGCCATCGTGCTGGTCGCGATCCTGCAGCCGTCGATCTATTCGATTGTGACCTCGATCGCGATCGTCAGCTGGCCGCCGGTAGCGCGGCTGGTGCGCGGCGAGGTGCTATCGCTGCGATCACGCGAATATGTCCAGGCCGCGATCGTCACCGGCCAGAGCAACTCCTGGATCATCTGGCGCGAAATCCTGCCCAATGCGATGTCGCCGGTGATCGTACTGGCTTCGCTGATGGTGGCCAACGCGATCCTGCTGGAATCCTCGCTGTCGTTCCTCGGCCTTGGCGATCCCAATCTGATGTCGTGGGGCTACATGGTCGGCGCCGGCCGCACCGTGATCCGGCAGGCGTGGTGGATCACCGTGTTCCCCGGCGTCGCGATCCTGATCTCGGTGCTTGGCATGAACCTGGTCGGCGAAGGTCTCAACGACGCTCTCAATCCGCGCCTCGCCAAGGATGGCCGCTGATGACCGCGAACCCTGCCATTTCCATCCAAAATCTGAAAATCGCGCTGCCGAAAGGGGCCGAGCGGCCCTACGCGGTCGATGGCATCTCGATCGACCTGATCCCCGGCGAGATTGTCTGCGTGGTCGGCGAATCCGGCTCCGGCAAGTCGATGTGCGCGCATGCGCTGATGGGCCTCCTGCCCGACACCGTCTCGACCGAAACCGGGGCGATCCTGTTCGAGGGCCGCGACCTGCTGAAGCTCGACGAGGACGGCTGGCGCGATATCCGCGGCCGCCGGATCGCGATGGTGTTTCAGGAGCCGATGACCGCACTCAATCCGCTGATGCGGATCGGCGAGCAGATGATGGAGATGTTCGAGGCGCATGATCTGCTGACGCCGAAGGAGCGCCGTGCCAAGGCGCTGAGCCTGGCGCGCGAGGTCGGCCTGCCGGATCCCGAGCGCATCGTGCGCGCCTATCCGCACCAATTGTCCGGCGGCCAGCGTCAGCGCGCGATGATCGCGATGGCGCTGGCGCTGGAGCCGACCGTGCTGGTGGCCGATGAGCCGACCACCGCGCTCGACGTCACCACGCAGGCGCAGATCCTGAAACTGATCCGCGACCTGCAGCGCCGCCGCAACATGGCGGTGATGTTCATCACCCATGACTTTGGCGTGGTCGCCGATATCGCCGACCGCGTCGTGGTGTTGCGTCACGGCAAGGTGGTGGAGGAGGGGACGGCGGCAGAAGTTCTGACGCGGCCGCGGCACGACTACACCAAGGCGCTGCTCGCCGCGGTGCCGTCGATGCATCCGCCGCAGCGCGCGCCGCTGGATGGCCGGGCCAAGGCGGTCGAGGTCGTCGGCCTCGACAAGACCTATGTGACCTCCGGCGGCTGGTTCAAGCCGGATCGCTCGGTGCGTGCCGCCAATGAAGTCAGCTTTGATATTTTGCAGGGAGAGACGCTGGGTCTGGTCGGTGAATCCGGCTCCGGAAAATCCTCGGTGGCGCGGCTGGTGATGCAGCTGATCAAACCCGATCGCGGCACTGTTCGGATCGGCGATTCCGATCTGACCAAGCTGACGGGCAAGGCGCTGCGCGAGCAGCGCCACCGCATCCAGATGATCTTTCAGGATCCGTTCGCGTCGCTGAACCCGCGGCGCAAGGTTGGCCATATCATCAGCGACGGCCCGATCGCGCATGGCACCGAGCCGAAGCTGGCCATGCAGCGCGCGCGCGAACTGCTTGGCCTCGTCGGCCTCGACGCCGGCGCGATGGAGCGCTATCCGCATGAATTCTCCGGCGGCCAGCGCCAGCGCATCGGCATTGCGCGGGCGCTCGCGCTCGATCCGGAAATCATTGTCGCCGACGAGGCGGTGTCGGCACTCGACGTCTCGGTGCAGGCGCAGGTGCTGCGGCTGCTCGAAGACCTCAAGGCGCGGCTTGGCCTGTCAATGCTGTTCATCACCCACGACCTTCGCGTCGCCGCCCAGATCTGCGACCGCATCGCGGTGATGCAGCGCGGCGTCATCGTCGAACTGAAACCGACGGCGCAGCTGTTCGCGTCGCCCGAACATCCCTATACGCGCGAACTGCTGGCGGCGGTGCCCGGCCAGAGCGCGCCACCGCGGGCCGCCTGAATCCATGAAGTGCGTTCTTCTCAGCGGAGGGTTTGACCTCCGCAAATATCTCGCCTCGGAAATCAAGCGCCTCGAGGGCCGCATCAGTTTCGTCGATCATCTCGACGGCAGCGATCCCGCCGAAATCCGGATGGCGGTGGGCTGGCATCCGCCGGCTGACGCGTTTGACCACTACCCCAATCTCGAAGTGGCCTGTTCGATCGGCGCCGGGGCCGACAACATCCTGAACTGTCCGAGCCTGCGCGAGGACATCCGGGTGGTGCGCATCGTCGAGCCGGCGCAGGCGCAGATGATGGCGGGCTTCGTGATCTTTCATGCGATCTGGCACCAGCGCCATTTTGCGACCTATTTCGCCAACCAGCGCGAGCGGGTCTGGAAGCGGATCGGTCAGCGCACCATGCAGGAAGTCCCTGTCGGCATTTTGGGGTATGGCGCGATCGGCGCCCGCGTCGCAGCCGATCTGGCGATGCTCGGTTTTCCGGTCAATGTCTGGAGCCGGAGCGCCAAACCAACACCTGCCGGTATCACCGGTTTTCATGGCGCTGACGGCCTTGATGCGATGCTGGCCGGCACTGAAATCCTGGTCAATTTGCTGCCGCTGACGGCGGAGACGAAAGGCATTCTGAACGGTGTATTGTTCGGCAAGCTGCGTCGCGGTGGCTATCTGATCCAGGTCGGCCGCGGCCCGCATCTGGTCGAGCAGGATCTGCTCGAGGCGCTGGACAGCGGCCAGCTCGCTGGCGCCGCGCTCGACGTCTTCCACGTCGAGCCACTGCCGCCAGAGCATCCGTTCTGGGTCCACCCGAAGATCGTGCTGACACCGCATGACGCCAGCGACGTCAGCCTCGTCGCCACCGGCCAGACCATTCTGGCGACCGCCGAAGCGCTGCGGGCGGGGCTGCCGCCGAAGGATGCGGTGGATCGCTCGCGGGGGTATTGATAATTCACCTCGCCCCGCTTGCGGGGAGAGGGGGCAGTGCGGCTCGGGCAAGTCACTCCACCGCGAGCCCGACCGCTGCTGCCGATGCTTCCAGCCAGTGCAGGAAGCTGCCGGCGTAGCTGCGCGCCACCGCGATGTGAATGGTCGGCACCTCGTCCACCTTCCACAGCGTCACGCCGATATGCGCGATCTGAGTCACCGCGACGCTACCGGCCGGAAACGAAGGTGCGGCGAGATCGATTGCAACGCCCTTGGCCAGTACTTCCAGCAACGCCGGGCCGGACAGCCGCAGCACCCCATAGCTGTCGGACTGGTCGACCACCGACGCCAGCCCGTCGAGCTGTATCGACAGGTCGTCGATGAAGCGCGGCGTGCGCGCATCATGGGTGACCAGCCAGCGGCCTGGCCCGGTGCCGAGGAATGACAGCAAATCATGGCCGGAGCCATGAGGCCCCGATGGCAGGGTGATGTCGAACTGCGCTTTTACAGCGGCCATCAGCGCCGCGGTCTGGCCCTTGCGGGCCATCACGGTGGCGATGGCGAGGTCGCTGCGTTCGCGCGCGACCACGCCACGGCCGCGGCCGACCGGGCGGAGAGCCGCGAAGGCGGAGAGGTGATTTAGATCAAGCACGCAGCCGCCCCCCTGCCGCATCGACAAACACCGGCGACACCACTTCGAGCTCCAGATCGGCGCCGCGGATTGGATCCCAGCCGCGGATGATTTCGCCGATCCGCTCCGGCCCGCGTGCCAGCAGGCCGAGCCCGATCCAGTGTCCCGCCGACGGGCTGAACGCCGTCGAGGTGACGTGGCCGGCATGGTTGTCGGGCGCCGGCGAGACGTCGCGTGCAAACAGCAGCGCGCCATTGCGCAGGCGCTGGCCGCGATCCACCGGTCGCAGTCCGACCAGCGTCGGGCGCGCCGGATCGACCAGCGCCTCGCGCGCCGCCATCGCGCGGCCGATATAG
>JACMOT010000242.1 GCA_014377915.1 Tardiphaga sp. | reverse complement strand
CGGTTTGGAGGAACTCCCAGATCCCGCGCGAGGGCGCGTGCCGACATTTCATTGGGAAGCATGAATTCATGAAGCAGCATCTCGCCCGGGGTGCTCGGCAGGCGGTGCATTTGGATTTTTTCCCGTGCGATGCTCATGCTGTCTCCTAGTGATAGTCGGTAATTTCGACATCGTAGGCGTCGCCATCCCGCCAGACGAAGCACACGCGCCATTGGCTGTTGATCCAGATGGCATGCTGTCCATTCCGATCGCCCTTGAGCGCGTGGAGCTTGTTGCCTGGCGGGAGTCTCAGACTCTCAAGGGTCGGCGCATTGTCGATCATGTCCAGTCTTCGCCGCGCGACATCAACCATCGTGTTCGGAAAGCCCTTCTTGATAGGCTGGCCGGCGAAGATATCCGCGGTGCGGCTATCTGCGAATGTCCTGATCATGGGTGTTACATATCACGTAACACCTCAATTTTCAATATGGATCGTATTGGCAGTCCGCTCATCATCCGTGCCGGAACCCCCGGCATCGAGCGTAGTTGGATCGCCGGCACCGACGTGCCGGAAGGATAGCCGGTGCGTACCGAAGCTGACACGATCAAGCGCCCTCTCGATGCGCTGAATTTCTTTCTGGCCGATGTGCGGGACGGGCTCGGGCCCTATCTGGCGATCTATCTGCTCACCGTGCAGAAATGGGACGAGGCCTCGATCGGCGTGGTGATGTCGGTGACGGCGCTGGCCGGCATCGTGGCGCAGACGCCGGCCGGAGCCTTTATCGACAGGACCACCGCGAAGCGCGCTGCGCTCATCATTGCCGCCGTCATCGTCACGCTCGGCTCGATTGCGCTGCCGCTGTATCCCGGCTTCCTGTTCGTCGCCACCACGCAGGCGCTGACCGGTGTCGCCGCCGCGGTATTCGCGCCGGCACTGGCCGCAATCACGCTGGGGATCGTGGGCCCAAAGGCCTTTGCGCGCCGGATCGGCCGCAACGAGGCGTTCAACCATGCTGGCAATGCAACCGCCGCGACGCTGGCGGGCATCTTCGCCTATTTCTTCGGGCCGATCGCGGTGTTCTGGCTGATGGCGGCGATGGCCGTGGCGAGCATTGGCGCGACGCTGGCGGTTCCGGCCGGCGCGATCGACCACCATGTCGCGCGCGGGCTCGACGACGCCACCCGCGGCGACAAGCCCGACGGCGACCAGCCCTCAGGCTTCCAGGTGCTGCTGACCTGCCGCCCATTGCTGGTGTTCGCCGCCTGCGTCGTGATGTTTCATTTCGCCAATGCCGCGATGCTGCCGTTGGTCGGGCAGAAATTGGCTTTAGTGAACCGCGCCCTCGGCACTTCGCTGATGTCGGTGTGCATCGTCGCCGCCCAACTCGTGATGGTCCCGGTCGCGATGATCGTCGGCCGCAAGGCGGACGTCTGGGGCCGCAAGCCGATATTTGCCGTGGCGCTTGCCGTGCTGGCGCTACGCGGCGCGCTGTATCCTTTGTCCGACAACCCGTACTGGCTGGTCGGCGTGCAGACGCTCGACGGTGTCGGCGCCGGCATTTTCGGCGCGCTGTTCCCGCTGGTGGTTGCCGACCTCACGCGCGGCACCGGCCATTTCAACGTCAGCCAGGGCGCCATCGCTACCGCAGCCGGAATCGGCGGCGCGCTGAGCACGGCGGTCGCGGGGCTGATCGTGGTCTCTGCCGGCTACAGCGCGGCGTTTCTGGTGCTGGCCGGGATCGCCGGCCTGGGCCTTGTGATTTTCCTTACCATGATGCCGGAGACCAGGGCGGCTTAGCCATTTGACCACTGGTGCCCGGCGGCGTTCCACGCCACAACCACCCCAAGTCACCTGTCGAATGACGGCTTGCGCGCCATCTGCTCCCTTCTTATGGAGAATACCATGCCGAATTCCCCGTCCCGCCGCTCCCTGATCCTGGGCGGGGCCGCCGCGCTCGGCCTGCCGCTGCTGTCGCGACCCGCCCGCGCCGCCGACGCCTGGCCGACGCGGCCGGTGAAATTCATCGTGCCGTTCGCGGCCGGCGGCACCACCGATATCCTGGCACGCGTCGTCG
>JACMOT010000241.1 GCA_014377915.1 Tardiphaga sp. | reverse complement strand
CTGCCAGCGCGGCGCGGGCCCTGGCGCTGTCGTCGTTCATCTGCCGGATCAGCGGCTCGATGCCGTCGAATTTCAGCTCTTCGCGGATGAAAGCGATAAAGGCCACGTCCAGAACCTGGCCGTAAAGATCGCCGGCAAAATCGAACAAGAACACTTCCAGCAACGGCGCGCCATTGTCGAAGGTCGGGCGGCGGCCGAAACTGGCCACGGCATCGAACCGTTCAGCCCCACGACCGACGCGAACCGCGTAGATGCCGTGCCGCAGCCCGCAACTGGCGGGCAGGCGGATATTGGCGGTGGGATAGCCGAGGTCGCGGCCGAGTTTTTTGCCGTGGATGACTTCGCCGGTGACGAACCAGGGACCGTCGAGCATGGTGCTGGCCTCGGCGACCTGGCCCTCGGCCAGCGCCATCCGGATGGCGCTGGATGACACCGGGCGTTCATCGAAATCGATATGCGGTTGCACGTCGACCTCGATGCCCAGCCGCGGGGCCTCGGCGACCAGCAGGCTGGGCGAGCCGACGCGGCCCTTGCCGAAATGAAAGTCGTAGCCGACCGCGATACCGCTGATGCCCAGCCGCTCGATCAGATCATGGTGAATAAAGTCTTGCGCCGGGGTGCCGGCGCGACCCTTGTCGAAGGTCATGACCACCGCGCCGCCAAGCCCGGTGCCGGCCAGCAGGCGCAATTTGCTGGCCTCGTCGGTGAGCCGGAACTGCGGCGTGCTGGGGCTGAAATAGCTTCGCGGATGCGGCTCGAAGGTCACCGCCAGAGCGGTCGTGTTGCGCAGCCGGGCCATTTCCAGCGCCGCGTTGATGACGGCGCGGTGGCCGAGATGGACACCGTCGAAATTGCCCATCGCGACCACGGTGCCGCGGGGAATGGCGGCGGCGGGGGTCGTGTCGCGGATCACGATAAAGTCAGACGTCATGCGGGAGTTCGATAATGGGTGGGAACGGGAACCAGACCGTGACGCGGAGCGGACGATGAAGTCAAGCCGAGGCCCGCGGGCGATCCCGCCACATTTGATCCATCAAGCGACCGCCGCGGTTAACGGGAAATTTAACTGCGGCTGCTATTCATGTGGTCGGGCAGCGGATGGAAATTATGCCGATCCTGCGCCCGGATATATTTGCCTGCCGGCGGATAGTCAGTTTTTCGCATTTGCGGTTCGTGTCTCAGGGGGAATGAAGATGGCGGTTGATTTGTCGATGACGGTTCTGGTGGTGGACGATTACAACACCATGATCCGTATCATTCGCAATCTTCTCAAGCAGCTCGGCTTCGAGCATATCGATGATGCCAGCGATGGCTCGGCGGCGCTGGAAAAGATGCGCACCAAGAAATACGGCCTGGTGATTTCGGACTGGAACATGGAGCCGATGACGGGCTACGACCTGCTCAAGGAAGTCCGCGCCGATCCCAATTTGTCGCAGACGCCGTTCATCATGATCACCGCGGAATCCAAGACCGAGAACGTGATCGCGGCGAAGAAGGCCGGCGTCAACAACTACATCGTCAAGCCGTTCAACGCCGCGACGCTGAAGACCAAGATCGAAGCCGTGTTCCCCGACACCGTGCCGGCGTAACGCGTCGTCGGTTCGCTTCGGTCGTCCTACCATTCGTCATTCCCGGCCCGTCGCGAAGCATCGCTTTGCTCGACAGGCCGGGCGTCTGCGTTTCGACGTAGCCTCGCGGTGCTGTAAGTTGACGGACGCTTCTAGAGGATGAATCGTGATCGTTGAATCGCCTCCCGGACGCGACGCAGCGCGTTGCGCGGCATCGCGTCCGGCACAAGGGCGGCCCGGTTCAATCCATTACGAGCACGCTCTAACCGCCCGGATCACTATCGATCGACACCGCTCGGCCATCGAGGCTGCCACGAAGATTGAACTTGTCGCCGTCAAACCATAACGTCCAGCGCTGCGCCGGATTCACTGGATGGCTCGTGCTGTCGAGCACGCCTTCCTTTAGCGCAATCGCCGCCAGCGTGCCGACCACGGCCTTGGTGACGGAATTGACCGCATGCGGAATGTCCGCCGTATAGGGCGCATAATAGGCGTCCAAAACCATTTTGCCATGGCGCACGATCAGCAGGCTGTCGAGATTTCGCGTCTGCCCGAAATCGATCAGCCGGGCCAGCGCCGCCGAATCCATGCCCTGCTCTTCGGGCGAGGATGCCTGCCATTGCTGCGTCGGCCAGATCGGCTCGGTACCGGCCCGGGCGAGATCCGCGGTAACGCCCGCAACGCCCGCCAGCAACGCGATGAGCAATGCCAGCCGGAGGACGCGACTTCGTGAGTTTCGCATCGATGCCTCGCGGAACGGCTTGAAACGCTATCCCAAATTTACCGGCATTCTGGAGTTGTTCAATATGAAAAAAAATCTCAGCGCGTTTTCAGGATTCGCACCGGCCGCGACGTCACCATTTCAGTTCGCGCATCAGGGCCTTCGGCGGATGTCCGAACAGCTCCTTCACGGCGGCGGAATCCATTCGTTCGATGCCTTCGAATTCGCCGGCATGGATGCCGCGGGTGATGAACAGGCAATCTATGCCATAGGCATGCGCGCCGGCCAGGTCAGTACGGACGGAATCGCCGATCGCCAGCACCCGGTTGAGCGGGGTGTCGATGCCGGATTTGGCCTTGGCCAGCGCCATCGTCTGATCGTAGATCGGCCGGTGCGGCTTGCCGTAGAACACCACGTCGCCGCCGAGTTCGCGGTACAGTTCGGCGATCGCGCCGGCGCAATAGATCAGGCGGTCGCCGCGTTCGACGATGATGTCGGGGTTGGCGCAGACCAGCGTCAGCTGGCGCGCCAGTGCCTGCGTCAACATCTCGCGATAGTCCTCGGCGGTCTCTACCTCATCGTCGAACGGGCCGGTGCAGACGATGTAGTCGGCCTGTTCGAGCGGCGCGAATTTGGCATCGAGCCCGCGATAGATCGAATTGTCGCGCTCCGGACCGATCCAGTACATCGACTGGCCGAGCCGCCCGGTAATGAAATTGCGGGTCAGGTCTCCGGACGAGACGATGGAATCATAGATGTCGTCGGCGACGCCGAGCTTGCGCAGCTGTCGCTGTACCGAATCCGCCGGCCGCGGCGCGTTGGTGATCATGATCACGGTTCCGCCGCGGGCACGAAAGGTGTGAAGCGCCTCGCAGGCTTCGGGGAACGAGACGATGCCGTTATGCACGACGCCCCAGATGTCGCTCAACACCACATCGGTATCGGTGACGAGATCGCGCAGTTGGTCGGCGAATCGTAATGTGGTCATGGAGATGGGTGCCGTTCAGTTCGGGCCGGTGGTCGCGCGGCGGGCCAGCGCGGCATTGCCGGTTGTACGCGGTGGGTCGTTTTTCGGAGGTTCATTCCTGGCCGGTCTGACTGAACCATTGCTGCTTTGCGACGCTTTATCGGGAGTCGCGGGCAAGTTACCGGTGACAGGCGTCTCCGGCCGCAATGGCCGCGGCGCCGCGAACAGAAATCCTTGCCCGAAGCGGACGTCGAAGTCGAGCAGGTCGACCACCGCGCGCTCGCCCTCGATGCGTTCGGCGATCAGGTCGATGCCGAACCGGCCGAGCAGATCGGACAGGTCGGCCGGGTGGATGTCGGTATTGGAATTCTGCTGCGGGTCGAGCAGCAGCGCCGCCGGTACCTTGATGAAGCGCACGCCGCGGTCGGCGAGTTCGCGCGGTTCGATCCGCAAATCGGTGACGTGGTCGATCGAGAAACGGTAGCCGCGCTGCGCCAGCGCGGCGAGGTGCTCGCTTTCGATCGGGCCGAGGTTGCGGAACGTGCTCTGCTTGAATTCCAGCACAAAGGACGGGGCCAGCGCGCGGTTGGCTTCGAGAAAATCGATGCAGTCCGCGAAGGTCGCGGCGTGCGACAGCGTGCTGGCCGCGACGTTGCAGAACACGCCGACGTCCTTGTTGCGCACCATCAGCCGGCGCAGCACCTGCATGCAGCGCAGCATCACGGTGTGATCGATCTGCCCCATCAGCCCCGAGGTTTCGGCGGCGTCGATGAATTCGTCGGCGACGATGACCTGGTCCTTGTCGTCGCGCAGCCGCGTCATCGCTTCGTAGAAACGGACCTTGCGCTGCGGCAGCGTCACCATCGGCTGTAGATAGATGTCGATGCGGCTCTCGGCGATGGCGCTCCTGACCACGGCGGCGAGCTGCGCCGCGTTGCGCGATGACGCGGTCGTGGATGCCAGTGCGACCGGCGTCGATGCGGCAAGCGTCCCTGCCTCCGCGCCGGCGACCGATAATAGCCGCTCCGGCCTGATGTCCGGGGCCTGTGTCGGCATGTCCCGGGCTGGCATCGGCGCGGGCGGTGAAATGGCTGGTGCCGCCGTCGTCACCGGCACCAGCTGCGGCGGTGCCGACAGCATGTCTTCGTGAGTGGCGACCGACGACGCCAGCTGCTTGACCAGTGTACCGAGTTCATTGATCTCGCCGATCACCGACTGGATGCGGTCCTGGCTCGTGGAATTGACCGAGACAACCTTGCCCTCGACGGCGGCGAGGCGACGGCCAAACTCGGCGACCTGACGTGCCAGGTCAGCGGTGCCGCGCGACAGATCGGTGATCTGGCTGCCCGCCTCACTGCGATCGCGCAGCCGGATCGATACGGCGTTGTAGAGGATCATGAAGGTCAGCGCGGTGAGCGCGACAATGGCGGATTCAGAGCCGCTGATGCCGGCCATCGCATACAGCACCATGCCGAGCGAGGCAGCGACCAGCACCATGCAGATGGCAACGAAAATCGTGGAGATGCGAATCATAACGCGTGCAACATCCTGACGTCCAATTCCCCACATGCGCCCAAGCTGCGCCAATCCCGCACGCTTAACGCCCAGCCTGTTGGTGACACTAGCATTATTGTTGATTCGGAAAGCCAGACTGGCGGCGTCGCCCACCGGATTGTCAGGCGGCGCGGCCGAGCGTATCGGCCATCGTGGCGCCGCGGGCGCCCATCGGGCGGCCCGGCCCGACGGTGGTATCGATCGCGGTCTGGTGCTCGATCTCGGAGTTCAGCTCGGCGCCGCACAGCACGATGATCGCCGACATCCACATCCAGGTCATCAGGCCGATCGCCGCGCCCAGCGAACCGTAGGTCGCGCTGTAATTGGCGAAGTTCGACAGGTACCACGACAGCAGCGAGGAGCCCGCGATCCACAGCAGGGCAGCGAGCACCGTGCCGACGCCGAGCCATTCCCAGCGTGCGCCGGGCCGGCTCGGGCCAAAGCGGTAGAGAATGCCAAGCGCCGTGAGCAGCAGGCCCAGCAACAGCGGCCAGCGCGCCAGGCTGACGATCACCTTACTGTCATCGGCAAGGCCCAGGCTGTCCAGCGTCAGCGGCAGCGCCACCACCGCGCCGACCATCAGCAACAGCGCGGCAATGGCGCCGGTCGTGAAGCTGAGCGACAGCAGGTTGAGCCTGAGAAAACCACGCTTCTCGCGTTCGCCATAGACCACGTTGAGCGCATCGATCACCGCCTTGACGCCGGCATTGGCGCTCCACAGTGCCAGCGCGAGGCCGAATAAAAAGGTCAGGCCGAGCTGGGCCTGGCCATTGCTGAGGACGCGGCCGATCTGGTCCTGCACGATCTGGTACGAGCCGTCGGGCAGCAGGTAGGCCAGCGTTCGCAGATTGTCGGAAATGGTCGAGGCATCGGCGAACAGGCCGTAGCAGGAGACCAGCGCGGTGATCGCCGGAAAAACCGCGAGCAGGCCGTAAAAAACCACGCCGGCGGCGATCGCGAGCAGGCGGTCTTCATTGATCTGGTCGTAAGTGCGCCACAAAATGTCTTTCCAGCCGGTCCACGGAATCTGCAACGGACTGGCGGAGCGCCGGCCGCGGCCGCGCTGCGCCAGTTCGCGGGTAAATGCCTCGGGCGGCGTGACCTTGGTGGTGCCGATCGCTTGTGGTTCTGGCGCGTCCGGCTCCGGCTGCGCCCGGCTGCCGGCCAGGTAACTCTGCAACGCGAACAAGGCGAAGGCCGCGGCAGCCGCCACGGCCCAGGGATCGGTGTAGCTTGCATTGCCGGCGCGGCGGCGTCGCATCAGACGTTCACTTTGCCCATCGGTCGGGGCTGGCGCGCGATCTGGGTCAGGCTGTGGCGTCGTGCCAGCGCCCAGCCGGCCAGGGTGGCG
>JACMOT010000240.1 GCA_014377915.1 Tardiphaga sp. | reverse complement strand
CGAGGTTGCCGTTGTCGGGCCAGCTGTTGAGCGGCGCGAAGCGCTGCTGCCCGCTGTTGGCGCCGCCACGGCCGTCGGCGGTGCGATAGGTGCCAGCGGCGTGCCACGCCATGCGGATCATGAACGGGCCGTAATTGCCATAATCGGCCGGCCACCATGGCTTGCTGTCGGTCAGCATGGTGACGAGGTCGGCCTTCAGCGCCTGATAATCGAGCAATTTGAACGCTTGGGCATAGTCGAAGTCCTCGCCCATCGGATCGGACGAGCCGCCAGCCTGGCTGAGGATTTCGAGCGGCAGCGAGTCGGGCCACCAGTCGTTGTTGGTCCGGCCGAGCAGGGCGCGGGCAGCCGCCGGCTTCATCGGGCAGCCCATCGGATCACCAGTCTTCGCGTCCATCGTCCATCCTCTCGATTGATGTGATTGGATCGCGCCTAGGCCCGCTGGAGAATCGATGAAAGCGATTAAACTTCGTCAGGCCGAACGGAAAAACCGATCAGTCAAAATGCTTGAGGCCGATGCGAAGATAGTCCCAGCCGGTGATCAGCGTGAGGATTGCGGCGGCCCACAGGCTGATCAGGCCGATGGTGTGGACCCACGCCAGGTGCGGCAGCGCGCCGCCGAGGATCAGCGCGCCGAGCGCGACTAGCTGAAAGGTGGTTTTCCACTTGGCGAGCTGGCTGACCGGCACGGAGACCTGAAGGCTCGCCAGATATTCGCGCAGGCCCGACACGAAAATCTCGCGCAGCAGGATGATCAGCGCGGCGATGATGTGCAGCCCGGCGATTTCCGGGACCGGATTGGCCTTGCGGCTGGAGATCAGCATGATCAGCACCGCCACGACCATGATCTTGTCGGCGATCGGATCGAGAAACTGGCCGAGCCGCGAGATCTGGCCGTGGGCGCGCGCGAGATAGCCGTCGAAATAATCGGTCATGGCCACGACGCAGTAGAGGACGAAGGTGATGGCATAGTCGAGCGGTGCTGGCCGCCACAGCAGGAAGACCAGGATCGGCACGGCGAAGATGCGCGACAGGGTCAGCAGGTTGGGCAAGGTCAGCATGGCGGCTTCAAGTGCATAGGGGCGCGGGCGGGCACGTCAAACCCGTCTCGTGACGGGGCAGGCCGCCGCAAAGCCGATTGCCGTTGCCCGGCAACCCGCTATGGCGGTCGGCGCAGGGCCATGCCGCTCGTGGCATTAGAGGATTTCGACAGGCGCCGAATGCAGGACAGTCTCCACCTGCTCAAGACGCGGCGATTCCTGCCCCTGTTTGCCACCCAGTTTCTCGGCGCGTTCAACGACAATCTGTTCCGCACCGCGATGGTGCTGCTGGTGATCTACGGGATTTACGGCGATCCGCAGCAGGAGGCGACGTCCAGCGCGGTCCCCGGCGGGCTGTTCATCCTGCCCTTCTTCCTGCTGTCGGCGCTGGTCGGGCAACTGGCGGACTCGAACGACAAGGCGCGCATCATCCGCATCGTCAAAACAGCGGAAATCTTCATCATGATATTCGGCGCGGCGGGGCTGATGCTTCAGAATGTACCGCTGCTGCTGGTCGCGCTGACCGCGATGGG
>JACMOT010000239.1 GCA_014377915.1 Tardiphaga sp. | reverse complement strand
CTTGTCCCGGCTCCGCGGAGCGGCATGGCGGCGATGCAAGGGCATCGCCTGAGAATGCCGCACCGCGTCCGGGACACGAGCCCTATCTTTCATATCTCAGGATCGGCCAAAAAAAGGCCGGTGCCGAACTCGCAATGACAGAGATGGGCCAGAGGTCACCAGCCCCTACCCGATCGCGACGCCGCCGCCGATGGTGCGGTTGAGCACCTGGGTGGTCTTCTCGATGCGTTCGGCCGCGGCATTCAGCGCCGCGGCCACCGCGGTCTGGGTGGCGCGGGCGCGGTCGGTGGCCGCCACACGGACGGCGCGCAACGCGGTCAGCTCCTCGCGCAGCGAGCGGATCTGCTCATTGGCGTCGACCAGCTCATCGGCCAGCGTCAGCGAGGCCATCACCGTGAGGCGGGCGTCGCCGATCTCGCCGAACTTGCCGCGCAGGTTCTCGATGCGGGATTCCAGGCTGCCGGCAAGCTGCAGCAGGCGGGCCTCCTGGCCCTCCTCGCAGGCCATCCGGTATTGCCGGCCATTGATGGTGACATTGATGTGGCTCATGACGGATCGTCCGCTGCATTTTCCGCGTCGAGAACGTCGCGCAGCGTGCCAATCGCGACATCGAGCCGCCCGGCGATCTCGCGATTGGCGCGTTCCAGCCGGCGGGATTTCACCAGCGTGCTGTCGAGCTCGTCGGCCAGCCGTGAACGGTCGACGCCGAGCGCTTGAATCCGCGTCGCCAGTTCGTCCTCGTCGCGGTCGGCCTCGCGACGGCGTTCGACCGCGCTCTCCAGCGCGTCCAGCGCCACCATCAACCGCCGCGTCGCCGCGTCGATCTCGGCCACCGCGCCATGGGCGGGCTCCGGGCTGGCAGGACCATAGACGGGTCGATCGTTCATACGGCTACGCGAACCTTGGGTGCGACATCAGCGCCAGCAGCAAAAATGGCGCCTCGGCAAGCCTTTAGCGGCCGAAATTTACGTGGCAAGCGAGCCCGACGCAACGACGCTGAACAGCTATGCACCGCAAAGGCTGGAAAACGGTGGCAGCAAGAGGGCCAAGCGGGGCAGAGCAACCAAGCCCGCGCCTGGGAGTTGCTTGGACTCTGGTGAAGTCCGGTGCTATCCAGCGGTCTCTCCATCGTTATGCCCCGACTTTGCTGCAAAGCCGCATCTCTCGCGGACGCGGAACGTCCCAATCCCTTCAATTCAGGCGGAAAACTGACATGGCGCAGGTTGATCACTCGAAGATGGCCAACGCGATTCGCGCGCTCGCCATGGATGGCGTCGAAAAGGCCAAATCCGGCCATCCCGGCCTGCCGATGGGCGCCGCCGACATCGCCACCGTGCTGTTCACCCAGTTCCTGAAATTCGATTCGACCGATCCGCGCTGGCCCGACCGCGACCGCTTCATGCTGTCGGCCGGCCACGGCCCGATGTTGCTCTATGCCGTGCTGTATCTGACCGGCAATGAGGACGTCACGCTCGACCAGTTGAAGAATTTCCGCCAATTGCACTCCAAGACCCCCGGCCATCCCGAGAATTTCATCACCGCCGGTGTCGAGACCACCACCGGGCCGCTCGGCCAGGGCGTCGCCTCCTCGGTCGGCATGGCGCTGGCCGAACGGCTGCTGGCCGCGGAATATGGCGACATCGTCGATCACCACACTTACGTGCTGTGCTCCGATGGCGACCTGATGGAAGGCGTCAGCCATGAGGCTGCCGCGATGGCTGGCCACCTCAAGCTGTCGAAGCTGATCTTCTTTCATGACGACAATGGCATCTCGATCGACGGCCCGCTGTCGCTGTCGGACAGCGTCGACCAGGTCGAGCGCTTCAAGGCGCATGGCTGGAATTCGGTGCGGATCGACGGCCACGACCCGGAAGCGATCGCCGCCGCGATCCGCGACGCGCACCAATCCGATCGCCCCTCCTTCATCGCCTGCAAGACCACGATCGGCTTCGGCGCCCCGACCCGCGCCGGCACCTCGAAGGCGCATGGCGAGCCACTCGGCGCCGAGGAACTGGCCGGCGCCAAGAAGGCGCTCGGCTGGGACTTTGGCCCGTTCGAAATTCCCGATGACGTGCTGCGGGCCTGGCGCAGCGCCGGCACCCGTGGCGCCCCGGCCCACGCCGACTGGAAGAAGCGCTTCGACGCCCGCCCCGAGGCCGAGCGCGGCGAATTCACCCGCCGCATCGACCACAAGCGTCCGGCGGCGCTCGGCGATACTATCCGCAAGCTGAAGCAGAAGCTGGTCGACGAACCGCAGACCATCGCCACCCGCAAGTCGAGCGAGCTGGTGCTGGAAGCGCTGGTGCCAATGATGCCGGAACTGCTGCTCGGCTCCGCCGATCTGACGCCGTCCAACAACACCCGCACCAAGAACGCCAAGGATGTGAAGCCCGGCGATTTCAGCGGCCGCTACATCCATTACGGCATTCGCGAAATGGGCATGGCCGCGGCGATGAACGGCATCTCGACCCATGGCGGCTTCGCGCCGGCCGGCGGCACCTTCATGTGCTTCACCGATTATGCCCGGCCTGCGATGCGCATCGCCGCGCTGTCGCACGTCCCGGTGGTCTACATCATGACCCATGATTCCATCGGGCTCGGCGAAGACGGCCCGACGCATCAGCCGGTCGAGCACCTGGCGTCGCTGCGCGCGATGCCGAACATGCGCACCTTCCGGCCGGCCGATCCGGTCGAGACCGCCGAATGCTGGCAGCTGGCGCTGGAAAACACCAAGGGCCCGACGGTGCTGGCGCTGTCGCGCCAGAACCTGACGCCGGCGCGGACCGTGCATCACGATGACAATCTCTGCGCAACGGGGGGCTACGAGCTGATTCCGGCGGAGGGTAAGGCGCAGGTGTCGATCTTCGCCTCCGGCTCCGAAGTCGAGATCGCGGTCGTCGCGCAGAAGCTTCTCGCCGACAAGGGCATCGCGACGCGGGTGGTCTCCGTGCCCTCGCTCGAACTGCTGCTGCAGCAGCCGGACGAGAGCCGCCGCGGCATTATTGGCGACGCGCCGGTCAAGATCGCGATCGAGGCCGCGGTGCGATTCGGCTGGGACGCCGTGATCGGCCATGACGGTATCTTCATCGGCATGAGCACGTTCGGCGCCAGCGCGCCGGCCAAGGAGCTGTACAAATATTTCGGCATCACCGCCGAGGCGGCGGTGGAAGCCGCGACACGGCGTCACAACGCCGTTTAACCCTGTCGGAACGCTGCTCGATCCGTGCGATTGCAACAGCGTTCCATTCAGGGCATGAAATGCCGACCAGACATCACTATATGCAAGCAACACCAAGGTCTTGAGCACTACAGGGAGAAGTTGAATGGCAGTCCGGGTTTCGATCAACGGGTTTGGCCGCATTGGCCGCAACGTCCTGCGGGCGATCTATGAGTCCAAGCGCACCGACATCGAAGTCGTCGCCATCAACGATCTCGGTTCGGTCGAAAGCAACGCGCATCTGCTGCGCTTCGACAGCGTGCATGGCCGCTTCCCCGGCGAGGTGAAGGTCGATGGCGACAGCATCGATATCGGCATGGGCAAGATCAAGGTCACCGCGGTGCGCGATCCCAACACCCTTCCCTGGAAGGACCTCGGCATCGACATCGCGCTGGAATGCACCGGCATCTTCAGCGCCAAGGCGAAGGCCTCGATGCACCTCACCGCCGGCGCCAAGCGCGTGCTGGTCTCCGCGCCGTCCGACGGCGCCGACGCGACGATCGTCTATGGCGTCAACCACCGGACGCTGACCAAGGATCATTTGGTCGTCTCCAACGGCTCCTGCACGACGAATGCGCTGGCGCCCGTCGCCAAGGTGCTCAACGAGCTGGTCGGCATCGAGACCGGCTTCATGACCACCATCCACGCCTATACCGGTGACCAGCCGACGCTCGACACCCTGCACAGCGATCTCTACCGCGGCCGTGCCGCGGCGGTGTCGATGATCCCGACCTCGACGGGTGCGGCCAAGGCGATCGGCCTGGTGATGCCGGAACTGGCCGGCAAGCTCGACGGCGTCTCGATCCGGGTGCCAACCCCGAACGTCTCGGTGATCGATCTGAAGATCATTGCCAAGAAGTCGGTCACCGTCGCCGAGATCAATGCCGCCTTCAAGGCCGCCGCCGAGAGCGGCGGCCTCAAGGGCATCCTCGGCACCACCGCGCATCCGAACGTGTCGATCGACTTCAACCACGACCCGCATTCCTCGACCTTCGCCTTCGACCAGACCAAGGTGCAGAACGGCACGCTGGTGCGCGTGCTGTCCTGGTACGACAATGAATGGGGCTTCTCCAACCGCATGGCCGACACGGCCGTGGCGATGGGCAAGCTGCTGTAAGCACGCCGACCGGCGACATTCGCACAACCTGCCCCCGCGTAGGTATGTGCGGATGTCGGTCATGTGGTACGCTTGAGAGGCGATACCTAAAAGTGCGACACCGCGCAGCCGCGGCTTTTCAGTTGTATAGTCGTGTTGCTTCGCCCCCCTCGGGGGCAGTCTGGAGGCTTCGATGCTTGAACAGCGTGTCGCCTACCTCGAAGACAACATGAAGGACATCAAGTCCTCCGTGCACGGGATCGAAGTATCCGTTTCCGAAATAGCCGGGCAGTTGGCCCTGATGAATGGCCAATTTCAGAAGATCGACGATAGATTTCAACAGATCGACGATAGGTTCAAGAAGATCGACGATCGGCTTGAGAAGATCGACAATCGGTTCGAGAAAATCGACGGTCAATTCGAAAACGTCAGAGGCCAGTTTGATGTCGTCAACGCCCATCTGCGTACGATCGACATTCGCTTCAATTACATCCCGACTGTCTGGATGATGCTGACCCTGATTTTCGCCACCTGGGGCATCGGCTCCGGTATCCTTTTGTTCGCAGTGAATGTTTTGAGAAAATGACCTTCCGTACCCTCGACGACGTCAATGTCTCCGGCAAGCGCGTGCTCGTGCGCGTCGATCTCAATGTCCCGATGGACGGCGGCAAGATCACCGACGCCACCCGGCTTGAGCGCATCGCGGCTGGTATCACCGAAATCGCCGGCAAGGGCGGGCGCGTGATCCTGCTGGCGCATTTCGGCCGGCCGAAGGGCGTCGACCCCAAGCAGTCGCTGAAGCCGGTGGCGGCGGCGCTCGCCGAGGTCATCGGCAAGCCGGTCGCGTTCGCGGAAGACTGCGTCGGCGAGGTCGCGGCCAAGGCCGTGGCGGCGATGCAGGATGGCGACATCCTCTGTCTCGAGAACACCCGCTTCCATGCCGGCGAAGAGAACAACGATCCGGCCTTTGTCGCCGAACTGGCCAGGCTTGGCGACATCTGGGTCAATGACGCCTTCTCCGCGGCGCACCGCGCGCATGCTTCCACCGAAGGCCTCGGCCACGTGTTGCCCGCTTTTGCAGGCCGCACCATGCAGGCTGAACTCGACGCGCTCGGCAAGGCGCTCGACGCCCCGACCCGTCCGGTGATCGCGATCGTCGGCGGCGCCAAGGTGTCGTCGAAGATCGACCTCCTGGAAAATCTAGTCACCAAGGTCGATGCGCTGGTGATCGGCGGCGGCATGGCCAACACCTTCTTGCACGCGCAGGGCATCGGCGTCGGCAAGTCGCTGTGCGAGAAAGATCTTGCCGCCACCGCTTTGCGCATCATCGCCAAGGCCGAGACCGCCGGTTGCGCCATCATCCTGCCGGTGGACGCGGTGGTGGCATTTCACTTCGCCGCCCATTCGCCCTCGCAGGTATGTGGCCTCGACGCCATTCCGGCGGACGGCATGATCCTCGACGTCGGCCCGCAATCGGTCGAGCGTATCAACGCCGCGATCGATGACGCCGCGACGCTGGTCTGGAACGGCCCGGTCGGTGCCTTCGAGATGACGCCGTTCGATCACGGCACCGTGGCGGCGGCGAAGCATGCGGTGGAGCGTACCAAGGCGAAGAAGTTGATCTCGGTGGCCGGCGGCGGCGATACCGTGGCCGCGCTCTACCATGCCGGCGTGGCCGGTGACTTCTCCTATATTTCGACGGCCGGCGGCGCCTTCCTGGAGTGGATGGAAGGCAAGCCGTTGCCCGGCGTGGATGTGCTGAAGGTCGCGAAAGGCTGATACAACTACACTTTCCCCCTGTCGATGTTTATGGTATGTTCTCTTTATGGCAGACCGCCCCACAGATATCACGCTGGACATCCTGATGAAGATTCAGGACGGCATCGTTGATCTGCGCGAGCGGCTTGAACGGGTCGAAGATGTCGTCCGCAAAAATCGACGCGACAGTGCGGGCATGATGGTGATGATGCGCGCGACCTCCGGCTTCTTCGATGAGCGAGTGGGCGATTTCGAAGCGCGCGTCACAGCGCTTGAAACCAAGAAAAGCTAAGCCAACTTCCGCCGCCATGACATCTGCCCCATCCGCGACTTTCAGCGGCTTGGATTCCGGCGTCCGCCGCGTTAAGAGCGGGGCTGCATTCTTCCCGCCGGTCAAGCCGCCGCCCCCATCCAAGGAGTTCCCCATGGCCCGCATCACCTTGCGTCAATTGCTCGATCATGCCGCCGAGCACGATTACGGCGTGCCGGCCTTCAACATCAACAACATGGAACAAGCGCTGGCGATCATGGAGGCGGCATCGAGCGTCGATGCGCCGGTGATCATCCAGGCGTCGCGCGGCGCCCGCTCCTACGCCAACGACATCATGCTCAAGCACATGATGGACGCGGTCACCGAGATCTATCCGCAGATCCCGGTCTGCGTTCATCTCGACCACGGCAACGGGCCGGCGACCTGCATGACCGCGATCCAGGCCGGCTTCACCTCGGTGATGATGGACGGCTCGCTGAAGGAAGACGGCAAGACCCCGGCAGACTGGGATTTCAATGTCAACGTGACCAAGACCGTCACCGACATGGCGCATCTCGGCGGCATTTCGGTGGAAGGCGAACTCGGCGTGCTCGGCTCGCTGGAGAGCGGCATGGGGGAGGCCGAGGACGGCCATGGCGCCGAGGGCCAGTTGTCGCATGACCAGTTGCTGACCAATCCCGACGAGGCCGTGAAATTCGTCCAGCAGACCCAGGTCGACGCGCTGGCGATCGCCATGGGCACCTCGCACGGCGCCTACAAATTCACCCGCAAGCCGGATGGCGATATTCTGGCCATGGGCGTGATCGAGGAGATCCACCGCAAGCTGCCCAACACCCATCTGGTGATGCACGGCT
>JACMOT010000238.1 GCA_014377915.1 Tardiphaga sp. | reverse complement strand
GAGCCGTTGTCGCCATAGACCGGCTTCGGCATGAAGGTGGCGGTCTTGCCGTAGATATGCGCGACCTGGTGGATGCAAAATTTGTAGATCTGCATCTGGTCGGCCATGTGGGTCAGCGTGTCGAACTTCATGCCGAGTTCGTGCTGCGCGGACGCCACTTCATGGTGGTGCTTTTCGACCTTGACGCCCATCCGGGCCATCGCGCCGAGCATTTCCGAGCGCATGTCCTGCACGGAATCCTGCGGCGGCACCGGGAAGTAGCCGCCCTTGGTGCGGATGCGGTGGCCAAGATTGCCGCCATCATATTCGGTGTCGGAATTGCTCGGCAGTTCCGAGGAGTCCAGCTTGAAGCCGGTGTTGTACGGGCTCGACGAGAAGCGCACGTCGTCGAACACGAAGAACTCGGCCTCCGGACCGACCATCACGGTGTCGCCGATGCCCATCGATTTGACCATGGCTTCGGCCTTGCGGGCGATGCCGCGCGGGTCGCGGTTGTAGGGCTCGCCGGTGGAGGGCTCGAGAATGTCGCAGGTGATGACCATGGTGGTCTCGGCGAAGAACGGGTCGATCACGGCGGTGGCCGGATCGAGCATCAGCATCATGTCGGATTCATTGATCGCCTTCCAACCGGCGATCGAGGAACCGTCGAACATCGTGCCCTCGGCGAAGATCTCTTCGTCGATCATCGAGATGTCGAAGGTGACGTGCTGCCATTTGCCACGCGGATCGGTGAAACGCAGGTCGACGTATTTGACGTCATTGTCCTTGATGGACTGCAGGACTTCTTTGGCGGTCGTCATGTGCTCCCCTTATGTTTTGGGCCGATATTCCCGGATCTACGACAGGTCGTGACAACATGGTCATGGCGAGGTGTCGTCAACAAGACGAGGCCGCCGAAGCGGCCTCTCAGAGCGTCTTGCACCGTGGAACGTCGGATAGCACCCGGCTCAGATAGCGTCCAGCCCGGATTCTCCGGTCCGGATTCGGACCGCTTCCTCGATGTTGGACACGAAAATCTTGCCGTCGCCGATGCGCCCGGTCTGGGCGGCGCGGCGGATCGCGTCGATCGCTTTCTCGACCAGATCGTCGGAGATCACGATCTCGATCTTCACCTTGGGCAGGAAGTCGACGATGTATTCCGCGCCTCGGTATAATTCAGCATGGCCCTTCTGGCGGCCAAAACCCTTGGCTTCGGTGACGGTAATGCCCTGCAGCCCGACCTCCTGAAGCGCTTCCTTGACCTCGTCGAGCTTGAACGGCTTGATGATGGCTTCGATCTTTTTCACTGAGCGTCTCCCCGGCACTTCAAAACTTCAGGCCGCACGTTGTTTTACCATTGCGCGGTTTGCGCAGATTGTTCGATATCCTGTTTCGGGCGCCGATGCGCTGCTGTCGCGCCGGGCCGTCGATTTCTCGGCGGTGACGGAACGACGATCGGCTACCTGCAAAAGGATTGGCCGGGTGAGCGCGACGGATCCGAAGCTGACACCACAAAAGCAGGGTCCATGCCAGTTTGCCGATGCGGCTAGATTTAGAGCATTATCAGCCTATTGCATCTTGTTTGTCGGGAATGTGGCGAAGCAACGCAGGGGGCGCCTGCCTAGTAATTACTCTATACGATTAAACAACGCGCAAATTCACGAATTGTGCCGGGCTTTTACAGCGAAGAACTGCCTCAAAATGAGGCGCGACAGGATTGATCATGGAAGTTCTCACCACCGCGGACATGGCTCTTGCCGATCAGCTGACGACGGCCGGGGGCGTCCCGGGCTTCACGCTGATGGGCAATGCAGGCCGCGCGGTCGCCGATGCCGCCGTCGAACTCGCCGAGGAGGGAGCGATCCTGGTCATCGCCGGGCGCGGCAACAATGGCGGTGACGGTTTTGTCGCGGCGGCCGAACTTGCCGCGCGCGGCCGTGACGTCTCAGTGATGTTGTTATGTGACCGGGCCACCTTGAAGGGTGACGCGGCTCTGGCGGCGAAATCATGGCGCGGCGAGGTGCTGCCCTGCGACCCCTCTTTGATCGGGACGCCGGCGCTGATCATCGACGCCTTGTTTGGTGCCGGTCTCGATCGTCCGATCAAGGGCGACCCGCTGGCGCTGATCGAAGCGATCAATGCGTCGGGCGTGCCGGTACTGGCGGTCGATCTGCCGAGCGGCATCAATGGCGATACCGGCGCCGTCATGGGCGTCGCGGTGCGGGCGATGGAGACCGTGACCTTCTTCCGGCCGAAGCCCGGTCATATGCTGGTGCCGGGCCGCGTGCATGCCGGTCAGTTACGGGTGGTCGATATCGGCATCGATCCTGAGGTGCTGGGCGCGATCCGGCCGCAGACTTCGGAGAACAATCCCGATGTGTGGGCGGCGTCATTTCCGGTGCCACGGATCGACAGCCATAAATTTTCCCATGGCCATGTCGTGGTGCTGTCGGGCGGCATCGCCTCGACCGGGGCGGCGCGGCTGCCGGCCCGCGGCGCGCTGCGCGGTGGCGCCGGCGTCGTCACCGTAGCCTCGCCGCGCGAGGCGCTGGCGGTCAATGCCGGCGCCCTGACCGCGATCATGGTGCGGCCGATTGATACCGTGGCCGAGTTTGTCGACTTGACCGGCGACAAGGTGGATGCCTGCGTGATGGATCCCGGTGCCGGGACCGGGGAACGGACCCGCGATCTTGTGCTGGCCCTGCTGGCGGCCGCCCGCCACGCCGTGCTGGATGCCGACGCGCTGACCAGCTTTGCCGAGGCGCCGGACACACTGTTCGCGGCGATCAAGCTGGCGGGAGCGGAGCTTGTACTGACCCCGCACCAGGGAGAATTCTCACGTATTTTCAACGATCTGGACAGTGAAGCCACGACTCACTCAAAGCTTGCGCGGGTTCGCGCGGCGGCACAACGCGCCGGTACGGTGGTATTGCTGAAGGGGCCGGACACGGTGGTGGCCTCGCCCGATGGCCGTGCCGCCATTACCGCCAATGCGCCGCCCTGGCTGGCCACCGCCGGCTCCGGCGACGTGCTGGCGGGGATCATTGGCGGCTTTCTGGCGCAGGGCGTGCCGGCCTTCGAAGCGGCCTGCATCGGGGTCTGGATGCATGGCGAGGCTGGCAGCGAGGCCGGGCCAGGGCTGATTGCCGAGGATTTGCCGGAAACGCTGCCGGCGGTGTTCCGGCGGCTCTACGACCGCTTCGAGTTCAGCTATTGAAGGTCAGCCGACCTCGTACCAGCGCAGCAGGCGGGGCGCGGCCCAATCGGCGGCCATGACCTGCATCAGCCAGCGGCCGGTATTCTCCGCCATCAAGGCAATACGCTGGGTCTGGCTGGCCTCGATCAGCAGCGTGTCCAGCCAATACGGCTTCCAGCCATCATCGAGCCGGTCGAGCAGCCGGAAATGGTGGCCGTTCAGATGGAACACCGCCGGGGATGTCCCACGATTGCCCAGCGCCAGCACGATTGTGCGGCCCGCTTTGGCGCGAAAGGCTGGCTGTGGTCTTGTGGCGAAGTCGACCGGCCTGGTCCAGTCGGGACCCTGGAGCGGGAGATCCACCCGCAGCGCATTCTTCAGATCCAACCGGGCGGGCAGGCCATTCGACGGCAAGGGCGCGGCCGGTGGCAAGGGCTGGGGCCGGATCGGGGCCTCGCCGGACACGATCAGGCTGGCGATCGGGCGCGGCTCCCGGCCATCATGCAGCAGGATGGTGGTAGCCGAACCGCCCGGTCGCAGCACATCGACGAAGGCATCGATCCGGGTGCCCGGCGCCAGTACCAGCTGGCTGTTGCGCGCCAGAAACGGCTCGGCGGGCTGCCCGTCAATGGCCATTACCCGAACCTCGTAACCCTCGATTCGTATCGCGATCACATTGCGTTGACAGCCATTGATGATGCGAAGCCTGAGCCTTTCATGAGGTCTTGCGGTGAGTTCGAGGCTGGCTTTGCCGTTGATGGTGAACAGCGCCGTGGTGTCTTTCGGATCTGTTCCGGGGGCGATCGCGCTATTGTCGTCGCGCAGTCGGACATCCTCGATCAGCCAGAGCACATCGCGATCGACCGCGACCGGCTCGTTCTCCTCGACCACCAGCGCGCAAGCCGGCGAGGGGTGCGACTGGCCGTCACCGAGCAGCCTTGTGTCGACGAGGCAGGTCCCGGCGTGCCGCGGCCGCAACCGAAAGGCGTCGGTGCCGCCTGCCGCCACGGGGAGGCGGCCGAGCAGCGCCTCTGCTTCGGACGTCCCGGTAATCCCGGTCCAGTTCAGGGCCAGCGCAATCGGGAGCCGGTTCTGGAAGCTGACATCGATCTCGTCGCCGCGCCGGAAGCGGGGTGGCCCGTCCGCCGGCGCGGGCCCCAATTGCCAGGTCGCGGTGGTGGCGCCCGGCCGCGGCACGGTGGAACCGGGCCCAGCCTGCAGCGCGAGGCGGCGGGTCTGCGCGAGCGCCGAAGCCGGCAGCCAGGGCGAGAGAATCGTCCCGCTGATGGCCGCGATCAGGGTGCGGCGAGTGAGGGCAGTGACGGGCTGGGTCATCGCCAATCCCGATCATTTTCCGCCGGATATGTCCAGCAAACGCCGGAAACGGGCGCCGGGCTTGCCAAAGCCATTTTTTTGATGCGAACAACCAACGTCATGTTATAAGCCCGCCGCTCGCGGCATCGCGACCGACGGTGCTTTTGCGGGCGTGGCGGAATTGGTAGACGCAGCGGCTTTAGGTGCCGCCGACGCAAGTTGTGGGGGTTCGAGTCCCTCCGCCCGCACCAGGCGCCGATCGCGCGTGAGCACGACGATTTCCGGACACGTTTCCCAAGGGCCTTTCCTTGATGAGATGACGTCCAATGAACCACCGATGCGGGCTTTCGGGCCTGATGTCGCCGAGATTTACAATGTCTGGCCGTTGAGCCGGACCAAGCGGGAAGAAGATTGACGCCATGCAGGTGAATGAAACCGTCTCCGACGGACTGAAGCGCGAATTCCAGGTCAACGTCCCGGCCGCCGACATCGAAGCCAAGGTCGATGCGCGACTCGACGACATGAAGGGCAAGGTCAAGCTCAACGGTTTCCGCCCCGGCAAGGTCCCGATGGGCCATCTGAAGCGCCTGTACGGCCGCTCGGTTGCCGCCGAGACGGTCGAGGAATTGATCCGCGACACCAATTCGCAGATCTTTACCGAGCGCGGTTTCCGTCTCGCCACCGAGCCGAAGGTGACGATGCCGACCGAGCAGAAGGAAGTCGAAGACATCCTGACCGGCAAGTCCGACCTCAATTACACCGTTGCGATCGAAGTCGTGCCGGCGATCGAACTGGCCGACTTCAAGAGCTTTGCCGTCGAGAAGCCGGTTGCCGATGTGTCGGAATCGGATGTCGATGAAGCCATCAAGCGCGTCGCCGACCAGAACCGCACCTTCATTGCAAAGGCCGGGGGCGCCAAGGCCGAATCCGGCGACCGCGTCACCGTCAGCTTCACCGGCACCATCGAAGGCGTGCCGTTCGACGGTGGCACGGGCGAAGGCATCCAGGTCCTGATCGGGTCCAACACCTTCATTCCGGGCTTTGAAGAGCAGCTGATCGGGATCGCCGCCGGCGAGACCCGTACCCTCAAGGTGTCGTTCCCGACCAACTATGCCAGCGAGACCCTGGCCGGCAAGCCAGCCGAATTCGCGACCACCGCCACCGCGGTCGAATCGCCGGTCGACACCGTGATCGATGACGAATTCGCCAAGACGCTCGGTCTGGAATCGCTCGACAAGCTCAAGGAAGCCGCCAAGGAGCGGCTGACCCAGGAATACGCCGGCGCGACCCGCCAGCGCGTCAAGCGCCTGTTGCTCGACCGTCTCGACGAGACCCACCAGTTCGGCGCGCCGCCGTCGCTGATCGAGGAAGAGTTCAAGCTGATGTGGAATTCCATCAAGTCGGAGATGGAATCGACCGGCAAATCCTTCGCCGATGAGAGCACCACCGAAGAAGCGGCGATGGAAGAATATCGCAAGATCGCCGATCGTCGCGTGCGCCTCGGCCTGGTGCTGTCGGAGATCGGCGAGAAGAACAAGATCACCGTCACGGACGATGAAGTCAGCCGCGCGGTGGTCGAGCGGGCCCGTTCGATGCCCGGTCGCGAGAAGGAAGTCTGGGACTATTACCGCAACAATGCCAACGCATTGGCGCAGCTTCGTGCACCGATCTACGAGGACAAGGTGGTCGATTTCATTCTCGAACTCGCCACCGTGACCGAGAAGAAGGTCAGCCGCGAGGAGCTCTACAAGGACGAGGACGCCGAGAAGAACGCGGCCTGATCTGATCTCTCCTGACGCCGGCCGGATTTTCGGCCGGCGTTAATAATATCCGGCAATACCACCGTGCCGACGGCTGGATCGCTTTGCCGTGGCCGTCCGAATCGGCTTGAACTGGCGTTTGAGAGCTTCAACGGCCGCTGGCCTTGTCGCCGGTCGATTGGTCCATATCTGTGGACTCTGTTTGTTACTCCTGCACTACGGGACGTTGGTCCCCATCCGGCAAACCGTAACCGGTTCAAGCCTGGCCGATGGGCTCGCGTCTCCTCCAACCCACGTCTCTTCAACCTTTTGGGTGATCAATGCGCGACCCGGTGGAAACCTACATGAACCTCGTCCCGATGGTGGTCGAACAGACCAACCGCGGAGAACGGGCCTACGACATTTTCTCGCGTCTTCTGAAAGAGCGCATCATCTTCGTGACCGGTCCTGTCGAGGACGGCATGTCGACGCTGACCGTCGCCCAGCTGCTGTTCCTTGAAGCCGAGAATCCGAAGAAGGAAATCTCGATGTATATCAACTCGCCGGGCGGCGTGGTGACGTCGGGTCTGGCGATTTACGACACGATGCAGTTCATCCGTCCGCCGGTGTCGACGCTGTGCATCGGTCAGGCGGCCTCGATGGGTTCGCTGCTGCTCTGCGCTGGCCACAAGGACATGCGCTTCTCGTTGCCGAATTCGCGTATCATGGTGCACCAGCCCTCCGGCGGTTTCCAGGGCCAGGCCACCGACATCATGCTGCACGCCCAGGAAATCCTGAACCTGAAGAAGCGGCTGAACGAGATCTACGTCACCCACACCGGCCAGACTTATCAGGCGATCGAGGACGCGCTGGAGCGCGACAAATTCCTCACCGCCGATATGGCGCGTGATTTCGGCATTATCGACAAGGTGATCGACAAGCGCGCCGAGGAATCGACGCCGAAGGCGCCGTAACAAGGCGCAGTCAGAATTGCTTTACACGCACCGAGACAGTCGGCGCCCGCGCGCCGACTGTCCCATTCGCAGACGACGATTGTTCTTAATTGGTATTCAGTGCCGAATTTGTCGGGACACAGGTTCCTCTTTCGTACTTGTGGAACGTGGCATTCGCGCAACGCTGGGCCGATTTCGTCGCTTTGTTCGCTGAACGGCCGCAAATCACGCTATTGTCACGGCGCCAGGTGCCGCGTCGATTAGCGAATTCTTGATCAACGGCTGTCAGCATGGTTCGCTCAGGCGGATCGGTTAGTATCGCGGGAGATTCGAGTAAGCCGTGATTCGTACGGCATTCTGGAACGGGGTCTTTTTTGGTACGGATTTTGCTCTATCTACGGATGGGTTCCGTAATGGGGCGACCGAGCGGACAAGATCGAACGGCGGACGGAGAATAGAATGAGTAAGGTCGGGACCAGCGACTCCAAGAACACGCTGTATTGTTCGTTCTGCGGCAAGAGCCAGCACGAAGTTCGCAAATTGATCGCGGGTCCCACCGTCTTCATCTGCGACGAGTGCGTCGAGCTCTGCATGGATATCATTCGCGAGGAAAACAAATCCTCGCTGGTGAAGTCGCGCGACGGAATTCCGACGCCGAAGGAAATCTGCAAGGTTCTCGATGATTACGTCATCGGCCAGAACCATGCCAAGAAGGTCCTCTCGGTCGCGGTGCACAATCACTATAAGCGCCTCAACCACCAGACCAAGCACAACGACGTCGAACTCGCGAAGTCGAACATTCTGCTGATCGGACCGACTGGTTCGGGCAAGACTCTGCTCGCGCAGACGCTCGCCCGCATTCTCGATGTGCCGTTCACGATGGCCGATGCGACGACGCTGACCGAGGCCGGCTATGTCGGTGAGGACGTCGAGAACATCATCCTGAAGCTGCTGCAGGCGGCCGACTACAATGTCGAGCGGGCGCAGCGTGGCATCGTCTATATCGACGAAATCGACAAGATCTCGCGCAAGTCCGACAATCCCTCGATCACCCGCGATGTGTCGGGCGAGGGCGTGCAGCAGGCTCTGCTGAAGATCATGGAAGGCACGGTGGCTTCCGTTCCGCCGCAGGGCGGCCGCAAGCATCCGCAGCAGGAGTTCCTGCAGGTCGACACCACCAACATCCTGTTTATCTGCGGTGGCGCGTTCTCCGGGCTCGAGAAGATTATCTCGGCGCGTGGTCGGTCCACCTCGATCGGTTTCGCCGCGCAGGTTCTGGCCCCGGAAGATCGCCGCACCGGCGAAATCTTCCGTCATGTCGAGCCCGAGGATTTGCTGAAATACGGCCTGATCCCGGAATTCGTCGGTCGTCTGCCTGTCGTGGCGACGCTCGAGGATCTCGACGAGGCCTCGCTGAAGAAGATCCTGACCGATCCGAAGAACGCGCTGGTCAAGCAGTACCAGCGGCTGTTCGAGATGGAGAACATCGAGCTGACCTTCGCCGACGAGGCGCTGGGCGCGGTGGCGCGCAGGGCGATCGAGCGCAAGACCGGCGCGCGCGGCCTGCGATCCATCCTGGAGAGCATTCTGCTTGAGACCATGTTCGACCTTCCAGGTCTGGAAGGTGTGGAGGAGGTGGTTATTTCCCGCGAAGTCGTCGAGGGGACTGCGCGTCCGCTTTACATCTATGCTGACCGCTCAGATCGCACTGCCGAGAGCAGCGCCAGCGCCTGATACGAGTCGCGTTTCGGGTAGAGACCAGGTTGCAACAAGACGGCTGCCGAGCCTATCGGCGGCCGTCTTTTCACATGCCGATTACGTGCAATCCGCCTGTCTTACCGGTGTTTTCCATCTCTTGACACCCCCCCGCGGCATAGCCACCTAATGCTGTTGGCGAACACAAATACTCCCCTGAGATTCGCCGTCACGATCCGGAAGTAGAGCCCAAGACCGAGGAATTTCGGTCGGCCGAGCCAGACGGAAAATCGGCACCTTGTGGCGGTCGCGCAACAAAGCGGGCCACGTGCAAGGGGGCACAGCAAAAGGAATGGGCCATGACTGCCTCTAAACTCCGGCCAACCATCGTTCACGGCGAAAGCCACTCTTATCCGGTGTTGCCGCTTCGCGACATCGTCGTCTTCCCGCACATGATTGTGCCGCTCTTCGTCGGACGCGAGAAATCGATCCGCGCGCTCGAAGAGGTGATGAAGAACGACGCCCTGATCATGCTCGCCACGCAGAAGAACGCGTCGGACGACGACCCCACCCCCGACTCCATCTACGAGATCGGCACGCTCGCCAGCGTGTTGCAGCTCCTGAAGCTTCCCGACGGCACCGTCAAGGTGCTGGTGGAGGGGCTCGAGCGCGCCAAGGTCGAGAAGTATTCCGACCGCGCCGAATACTATGAAGCCACTGCTACCGCGCTGGCCGATACTGACGGTGCGTCCGTCGAAGCGGAGGCCATGTCGCGCTCGGTCGTGTCCGACTTCGAGAGCTACGTGAAGCTCAACAAGAAGATCTCCGCCGAAGTCGTAGGCGTCGTGCAGGCGATCACCGATTTCGCCAAGCTCGGCGACACCGTGGCCTCGCACCTCGCCGTCAAGATCGCCGATCGCCAGGGCATCCTGGAGACGCTGTCCGTCACCGCGCGCCTGGAGAAGGTGCTCGGGCTGATGGAGAGCGAGATCTCGGTGCTGCAGGTCGAGAAGCGTATCCGCAGCCGCGTCAAACGGCAGATGGAGAAGACCCAGCGCGAGTACTATCTCAACGAGCAGATGAAGGCGATCCAGAAGGAGCTCGGCGACGACGAAGGTCGCGACGAACTGGCCGACATCGAAGAGAAGATCGCCAAGACCAAATTGTCGAAGGAAGCCCGCGAAAAGGCCCAGCACGAGCTCAAGAAGCTGCGCCAGATGTCGCCGATGTCCGCGGAAGCGACCGTCGTGCGCAACTATCTCGACTGGCTGCTGTCGCTCCCGTGGGGCAAGAAGTCCAAGGTCAAGAAGGACCTCAACGCCGCGCAGGAAGTGCTCGACAACGACCACTACGGGCTTGAGAAGGTCAAGGACCGGATCGTCGAGTATCTCGCCGTGCAGTCTCGCGCCAACAAGCTCACCGGGCCGATCCTGTGCCTGGTCGGACCTCCCGGCGTCGGCAAAACCTCGCTCGGCAAGTCGATCGCG
>JACMOT010000237.1 GCA_014377915.1 Tardiphaga sp. | reverse complement strand
CTGGTCGAGCGGGTCGACATCAGCCCGACCGGCATTGACCTCCGCCTGCGGGTCGATGGCCTGACCTCGCTTTGCAACGATCTCCGCGGTGCCACTGCCCCGCAGAAAGAAGCCGCATGACCGCTCAGCAGAACCTCATTGTCGGCAAAACCCGACGCCCGACACTCAGCCGCGACGGCCGGACGATCTCGGTCCACATCCCCATCACGCTGCGACACCAGGCAGGTCGCAAGCAGGTGGTGACACCGCCCGACGCGGCGCCTTGGATCCCGCGGGCCGCTCGTATCGACAACACACTGGTCAAAGCGGTCGTCCGCGCCCATCGGTGGCGGGACATGCTGGAGTCCGGCCGGCATGCCACGGTTCGGGACTTGGCGAAAGCAGAGGGCATCAACGAGTCGTATCTCAGCCGCGTGTTGCGCCTGACACTATTGGCACCAGCGATAATCCAGTCGATCCTCGAAGGACAGCAGTCCGATGGTCTCGAACTTGATGGACTGCTTGTACCCCTTCCGCTCGATTGGACGCGGCAGAAAGAGCAGCTGATCGCGAAATAGGGACCGTCGTCCAATCCCCCCTGGGCTCGTTCATCCCTTCACTTAATTTCTCGCCAACCGAGTGCGGTACTCGTGCGTTACCGCACTCGTTGTTTCGAAGACCTGGCACATCGCGGCAATCAAACACTGCGCGCCGATCGAATATTATGGAATTTATCGAAACTCTCAGTCGTTACCCCGAGCGCTCGGCCATGGCGGCTTCGAGATGTGCGTGAGGGGCCGTTACCGAGAGAACTTCCCCAGGGGCCCGGACTGGCAGCCTTCAGGCCGTTGGCGCCGGAACAAACAAAGACGTTCGCTTGCGGGGACAGGGTTGCGGGGCGCATCTCCCTCTTGCGGCGCGACGCCATCTCGGTAGGTTCACACGTTAGCGCAAAGTTCGGGTAGAAGCAGACCGCCAGCACGTCGAAACGTGGCGGTTATCGAATTGCGAGAGCACTTGGTCGGTGGGGACAGGATGATCGTTGAGCGAATTCAGATTGAGGAGGGGTTCCTCAACGGCTTTGACGTTTGGCTACGGCCCGGTCTGAACGTGGTCATCGGCGCGCGAGGCACCGGTAAGACCACCCTGATTGAACTGATCCGGTTCTGCCTCGGCGTTGAAGGCTACACGCCGGAAGCGACGAAGCGCAGCCGCGAGCATGCGCTGTCGGTGCTGGGGTCGGGACAGGTCACACTGACCTTGTACGAAGACGGCCGCCGGATCAGCGTTTCGCGGTCAGCAAACGATCCTGCCCCGCGCGCGTCGGGGCCATTCCTGGTACCGATCGTGCTGTCGCAAACGGAGATCGAGACCGTCGGCCTCCAGTCGGGTGGACGTCTGCGGCTGCTGGATGGCTTCATCGGCGATCAGCGCTCAGCCCTGTCCACGGAGGCCGAGGCCGTCGCCTCCGTCCGCTCGCTGACGTCCGAAGCGAACACCATCCGCGCGGACATCGATCAGCTGGACCAGCAGCTGGCGGAGATGCCGTCAATTTTGGAGCAGATCAATCAGGTCGCGCCGCAGGAGGAGCAGCTGGCGGCGCTGTCGGCTGACACAAGCGCGAAGAGCGCCCAGCTGGCCGTGCTCAGCAACACCATCGCCTTGAAGGGCGTCGCGACTGAAGCGATCCAGCGGTTTGGCAACGAAGTTGCGCGATGGCGCTCGTCGTTAGGCGGCAGCGGCGAGATGTCCTATGAGGCATGGCCTGCCAACACCGGCGGCGATCCTCTTGGAGAGCTGCGCACGCGGGTTGGCAAAGCCCACGACCGTCTCCGTTACGCCCTCCAGGAGCTGAGTGCGGTCGAGGCGGAAACCGTCACGCTGGGCAGCCACGTCGCGCTAGAGAAGATGAGCTTCGAGGATCAGGCGCGGAATTTGCGCCGCGAGATCGAAGCGCTTCAAACTGGTGCTGGAGAAATCGTCCGTCGCGGCCAATTGCTACGGGAGCGCAAGGCGCATCTGGAATCGCTGATGGCTGTCAGGCAGTCGCGGATCGCCAGTTTCCAAGCTGTCATTGCGCGCCGCGATCAGGCGCTGGATTCACTAGAAGCCATGCGATCTGCCCGGTTTGAGGCACGCCGGGGAGCTGCCGCGCGCCTCAACCTAGTGCTCGGCCCCCGCATTCGAATCGGCGTGATGCGCGGCGGCCAATCGGAGGCCTTTGCCAGCATCCTTACCGAGGCCCTGCGTGGCAGCGGCCTGCGGTACAGCGATCTGATTGCCGCGCTGGCGCCGCGGATCAGCCCTCGTGAATTGCTCGAGGCCGTGGACAATCATGATTTCGAACTGATCGCGGCCCGGGGTTCAATGACCATGGACCGGGCGGCCAAGGTCGTCGTCGCGCTGAAGGATGCGGACCTGGGCGGGATCGCGACAGTGCCGGTCGAGGACTACGTCACCTTCTCGCTTATGGATGGCCCGGATTATAAGGACATCGCCGAGCTTTCGACCGGCCAGCGCTGCACCGTTATTCTTCCGCTAGTGCTACGCCACATGGAGCGGCTGCTGATTGTGGACCAACCCGAGGACCACATCGACAACGCCTTCATCGCCGAAACGCTGATCAAATCAATCTTGGCGCGTCCGGTGAATGGCCAGCTGCTCTTCTCAACGCACAATGCCAACATCCCGGTCCTAGGTTTGGCCGACTTCGTCGTTCATCTCGGCTCCGATGGCCGTCGCGGCTTCCCCATCGCCTATGGCGCATTGACGGACGCGCCGGTAGTTCACGCGATCACCTCGGTGATGGAAGGCGGTGCGGCCGCCTTCCGCCAGCGCGCCCACTTCTACGGAACGCAAGGTCTGGCATGACCCGGGAGGACGCGCTGAACAATTTGCAGGCATCGTCCGCGCATGTGCGCGGGCAAGCTGCCCGCATCCTTGGTGATGTAGGACGTCGGGGTGATCTCCCCCGCCTTCATAAGGCACAGCGGGAAGAGACGGTTACCTACGTCAATTATGCCCTACAGGAGACGATTCGGCGACTAGCACACGAACAAGCGCCAGAGCCATCAACGGATAAAGCCGATATCGTGTCGGACGATGTACGTAAGCAAATCTACGGCAAGGCAATGGAGTGGATCACCGGGTTCCTTCTACACGAGATTTCGTCGCCGATCGGTCTGGTCCGGCTGGCGGCAAAGCGTGAGCTTGGCGAGTCCTGGGATGGTTCTGGCACACAGCGACATCTAGAGTCGGTCGCGCGCGTCTTCGATGCGATCGAGCGGTTGAAGAATGCCGCCAGCGTGCCTCGCCCCCAGGAGTTCGACCTGTCGGCGCTGGTGGACGAACTGTTGGATGTCTATAGCCCTGAGGTCCGGGAATGGATCTCCACGATCGGTTCGCGCCCCTTCGTAATTAAGAGCGATCCATCGCTCGTCCGGATGGTGGTAGTGAACGGCATCCGCAACGCGGTCGAGGCCCAGCAGGCGGCATCAGCCCAACCGAACCCTCATGACCTGACCATCAGCTGGGGCGACACCGACGTCGACTATTGGCTGGCGGTGGTGGACCACGGGGGCGGCATCAAGGGACCGATTGAGACTGCCTTCGAGATCGGCAACTCGACGAAGAGGAATCACATTGGCTTCGGCTTGGCCATCGCTCGGCAAGCGGTGGAAACCATGATCGGTTCGCTCTCGCTGGCACCGGCGAAGCATGGAGGCGCCCTCTACACCGCGCGGTGGCGCAAGTGACGGCGCATATTCTGGTCGTCGAGGACGACGACGACTATATCGCAGAGCTTCAGCGGATCATCGGCGAATCCGGCGGTCCAACGTTCCCGACTTTCGTGACCAATCGCGATGACGCGGTTGCACACCTCCAAACCGGGTTCTTTGATTTCGCGATCCTGGACCTGAAAATTCCTACTGCGAAGGGCACGACCGATCTCGATCCCGAGCACGGCAAGTATGTGTTCCATCACCTCCGCAAGTTGTCGCCCGGCACGAAGATTTTGGTGCTCACCGGGTCGCCGTCGGAGGATTTTATTGCGCCTCTGATGGAGCAGAAGCACGATGCGGATATCTGGAGCGAAGGTGACAAGGTCCACACCGTCGAGTTCTTGAAGAAGATCCAGATCGATCAGGCACCGGAGAAAATCAGCAAGGTCATCGGCGCGATCCGTGCCTTGTCCGACGTTGAGCTGCAGTTCAACGGCCTGAACCTGAGCATGCCTGAAGACCGCCTGGTTCGGATCTTCGCCAAGCACTTCAACGCCCGCCGTTGCGCTGCTTACGCGATCGGGGCAGGAAAATCGGGGGCGCGCACGTTGCGGCTTCAGATGTTCGACCGGACCGGCGCGCTGATTCGGGAGGTCGTTGCGAAGCTCGGCGAACTGCCCAAGATGATCGACGAGGAGAAGCGACACGACGCGCACATTGTGCTGCTCGACGGCTGGGCGACCCCTCGTAAGATGAAGCTGTTGGAGTTCGGTGCGGGCGCGACGGCGGGCATCTTTTACCAGCTGGCAAGCGGTCATGACGCTTCGATGTTTGCGACCATGGCCATCGACGACGCGTTGGCGGCGAAAGCAGTCGCGGCCACGGCGGAGGCTCTTGCAGGCTGGTCGAAGGGGAGAAACGAAGAACCGCGGACGATCGCCTCGATCCGCCGGTCATGGTTGTCGGATGAATGGGCCGCGAAGCTTCACGCGGACTACGGGCTCACCTGGGCGGCAGAGTTCGAGAGCCGCGAGATCCAGGCCCGTTGGTGCTGTGTGCATGGCGACTTGCACGGCGAGAACATCCTCGTTGCGCCGGATGGAAAGGTGCTGGTTATCGATTATGGCGACGTCGGACCCGGATCCGCCGCCTACGATCCGGTATCGCTGGAACTAAGCTCAGTCCTTCAAGACAACCCTACGCTGGGCGCGGCTTGGCCCTCGGCCGAGGCCTGTCGCAAATGGCATGACCTCGATACTTATCTCGCCGATTGCCCTATGCCGGAGTTCATCCGGGCCTGCAGGACGTGGTCGGACAGACTGACTACTGGCCGGCGCGAACTAGCCGCATGCGCGTACTGCTATCTGCTGCGCCAACTGAAGTATGAGGACACCGACAAGGACAGGATTCTGGCCCTGCTCGACGGGGTACAGTCTTGCTGGGCGGCGACCTAACGATGATCCGCAAACCGCGCTTAAGTGGTTCGCCCCGGCACATGAAGTCAGCGCGACGGCTGCGCTGCACGCCTGGCGATGTAGGATCGCCCCCCGAATCTGGAGCGTACCGAGCTTTGCTTGTCCGACAGGGATTCGAACCGTTAGCGAGACTGCAGCTTCAACCACCTTAAATGGCTGCCTTTGAAAACCGTACTAAATCGCCGCAGTACGAAGCTTTGGAGAAAAACCCAGTCTCCAGCCTCAAATCTCCCAAATCGGCTGTTCTCTCGTACGGCACTAATTCCAAGGAAGACTGTTTTTATTGGGAAATTTGGAGACTTTGGCGGCGGACGGCCCTGGGAGCGCAACGTCGGTGGCGGAGGGAGAGGACCTGGGGTCGAACCTTCTCCGCGCAAATCAGCGTGCTTGGGAGTAGATCAGCGCTCACCAAGGACCATCGCTAAACGGCTCCGCGGATGGTCCCCCGTGGGCCGCCTTTTCGGAGGTTACGGTTCCTATCCACGGCCACGGTCAAACCGGGCTGGGTAGCGTTCGGAGGCCAAGTCGGGCCCATTCCTCCTCGGAGGAGCTTCGCTGCCCGGTCTGACGCATGGCTGCACTGTCACGGCTCCAGGCGGGCCTACGGCCTCCATCGGCCAGGAAGGCCCCTCTCAGACCGCCGCCCCCCGTGCGCCCCAACAAGGCCAGAGGAACGCCGCTCTAGCTGCCAATGAGGAACGCCGCTCAAGCTGCCAATATGGCCTCCAGGCCCCTATTCCGCTTTCGG
>JACMOT010000236.1 GCA_014377915.1 Tardiphaga sp. | reverse complement strand
GCAATTTAATAGCTGCTTGCGAAGATTCCGACTTGGCTAGAGCCTGTTTTAGCTGCAAAACCTCGGCAATCTGGTCGCCGATGCTGCGCAGCGGATTGAGCGCCGTCATCGGCTCCTGAAAGATCATCGCAATGCCGGCGCCGCGCACCTTTCGCATTTCGGCCGTTGTGGCCGACGCCAGATCGCGCCCCTCGAACATCACCTTTCCGCCGTCGATCGCGACGTCGCGCGGCAGCAATTGCATGATGGCATTGGCCATGATCGACTTGCCGGAACCGGACTCGCCGACCACGCACAGAATCTCGTTGGCGGCGACCGACAGCGACACGCCTTGCAGCGCATGCGAGCGGTCGGCGCCTGCCGGCAGTGACACGCTGAGGCCGTCGAGCGTCAGGATCGAATGGTCAGTCTCGCTCATCGGCTCTTCAGTCTCGGATTGAGCGCATCATTGAGGCCCTGGCCGACCAGCGAGACCGCGAGCACGGTCAGCAGGATGGCAATGCCGGGAATCGCCGAGACGTACCACTGCACGCGCAGCACGTCGCGGCCGAGCCCGATCAGATTGCCCCAGGAGGCGACATTGGGATCGGAAAGCCGCAGGAACGCCAGCGCGCTCTCCAGCAGGATGGCGGTGGCCATCACCACGCTGGCATAGACGATCACCGGCGGCAGCGCGTTGGGCAGGATCTCGCCGAGGATCAACTGGATATCCTTCATGCCCAGCGTGCGCCCGGCCTGGACGAATTCACGGCTGCGCAGCGACATGAATTCGGCGCGGGTCAAACGTGCCGGCGCCGGCCAGGAGACGATGCCGACGGCGATGGTCACGGTGGTCAGCGTCGAGCCGAACACCGCGACCAGCACCAGCAATAAAACGAAATTCGGCAGCGTCTGGAACGCCTCGGTGATCCGCATCAACACGGTGTCGACCCAGCCGCCATAGAAGCCTGCGAAGGCGCCGATCAGCACGCCGATGACGATGGCGATCAGCGTGGCAACGCCGCCGATCAAGAGCGAGATCCGCGCGCCATAGAAGATCTGCGCGGCGATGTCGCGGCCGGAATTGTCGGTGCCGAGCAGGAAGCGCGGATTGGCGAACGGCCATTGCAGCGGTCGCCCGGCCAGCGCCAGCGGATCGCGCGGATAGAGCAGACCGGCCGTGATCGCCATCACGATCACCACCAGCAGCAGCAGCAAGCCGACCACGGCGGCGGGGCTGCGAAAATAGCGCCTGATCGCATCCATGCTCAGGCCTCCGCCGCGATGCGGGGATCGAGCCGCGCATACAGCAGATCGACGAAGAAATTGACCAGGATCACCAGCAGCGCCGAGACGAAGACGATACCGAGCAGCGTATTGAGGTCGCGCTGCACCACGGATTCATAGGCCAGCCGGCCGAGGCCGGGCAGCGAGAACACGCTTTCCACGACGACGGAGCCGCCGAGCATGGTGCCGGCCTGCAGCCCGATCAGCGTCACCATCGGCAGCAGGGCATTGCGCAGCACATGGCGGATCACCACGCGGGTCTCGTCGAGGCCCTTGGCGCGCGCGGTGCGGACGAAATCGAGGTTCAGCACTTCCAGCATCGAGGCGCGCATGATGCGCAGATAGATGGCGAGGAAGATCAGCCCCAGCGTCAGCGTCGGCAGGATCAGATGCCGCGCGATATCAATGGTCCGCGCAAAACCGCTGTGAACGGTGCCGATATCCTCGAAGCCGCCGGCCGGCAGCCATTGCAGATAGATCGAGAACACCACGATCGCCATCAGCCCGAACCAGAACGACGGCGTGGCGTAGAAGATCAGGCCGACGGTGGAGATCAGCGTGTCCGGCCATTTGTTGACGCCGCGCGCGGCGATCACGCCGAGCACCAGGCCGGCGAAGAACGCGAATGACAGCGATGCCGTCATCAGCAGAATGGTCGGCGGCAGCCGTTCGAGGATCACGGTGGCGACCGGCTTGCCGTAGATCGAGGAGAAGCCGAGATCGAGCCGGATCAGCCGCCACAGATAATTGCCGAGCTGCACGGGGATCGAGAGGTCGAGGCCGTAGAATTTCCGCAGCTCTCGCGCGGTCGCGGCGTCACCGCCGCCCATCTGCGCCATCATCGCGTCGACGGTGTCGCCCGGCGCAAACTGCAGCAGCAGGAACACGCCGATCAGGATCAGGAACAAGGTCGGGATCGAGGCGGCGAGCCGCCGTCCCGCAAGGGTCAGGATGCGCATCGGGTGAGTATAGTTTCCATGTTAGATCACGCCATGCTCTCCCCACGTCCTTGCGAGGAGCTCTTGCGACGAAGCAATCCAGTTCTTGCCGAGCTTGTGGTTTCTGGATTGCCGCGTCGCTTCGCTCCTCGCAATGACAAACTGCGAGGCTTTTCGTTGAACGCGCTACTGTGCCGCAGCTCGCATCATGCCGAAAGCCACAGATCATGCCAGCTCGATGATCCCCAGCGCGGCGTATTGGAATGGTTGCGCGCCTTGGCGGTAATCACCGTGACGAAAATCTGTTCGATCGGCATCCACACCGGCAGTTCGGTATTGGCCTGCTTGACGAATTCGGCATACAGCGCCTTGCGCTTCACCGGATCGATCTCGGTGGCGGCATCGTCGATCAGCTTGTCGATCGCCGGATCGGTCCAGTCCCACTGATTGGTCCACGGCGCGCCCTTCGGCTGGCCGGAGCGGTACCACACCGTGGTCGAGACCGCGGGGTCGTTGCGATACTGGTGCCAGCCGGTGGCGATGTCGAAGGCATGATCGTCATAGACCTGCTTCAGGAAGCCGCCACCATCATTGCGGACGATTTCGACGGGGATGCCGATCTCGCCCAGCGATTGCTGGATGAAGGTCGCCCAGAGCGAGATGTCCTCGCCCCAGGGCGCTGGCAGCAGCCGCAGCGAGAAGCGGGCGCCGCCGGCGCCGGGTTTGAAGCCGGCCTCGTCGAGCAGCTTGATCGCCTTGGCCTTGTCATAGGGATATTGCGGGGTGTCGGCGCCGGGGAAGAAATCGGTCGATACCGACGGAATCGGGCCGGTGCCCAGCTTGGCGAAGTCGCCGAGGAAATTATCGATGAAGAACGGCACGTTGATCGCATGCGCGATGGCGCGGCGAACGCGGATGTCGGCGAGTTCCTTGCGGCGGAAGTTGAACTCGATGGTGTTGGTGCGGGCGTTGCCCTCATTGCCCTTGGTCGAGACGACGAAGCGCTTGTCCTTGCCGAGCCGCGCGGTGTCGGAAATCGTCAGGCCGGTGAACGGGCTGTAGTGCAGGTCGCCGGCTTCCATCTGCGCCGCGGCGGCGGCGCGGTCGGTGATGACGCGCCAGGTGATGCGGTCGAGATAGGGCGCATTCGGGCGCCAGTATTCGGTGTTGCGGTCGGCGATGATGTATTGGCCGCGCTCATATTTGACGAATTTGAACGGGCCGGTGCCGATCGGCGCGAGGTTGGTCGGGTTCTGCCGGATGTCGCCGGATTCGTAGAGATGCTTGGCGGAGATGTAGCCGAGATCCGGTAGCGCGCGGAGCAGCAGGCCGAGCGGCATCGGCCGCTCATATTTGAACACCGCGGTCAGCGCGTCCGGGGTTTCCACTGATGTCAGGAACAGCTGTAGCGTCGATCCGTAGTTGAGGATCTTCTTCCACATGTTCATGGCGGTGAACTCGACGTCGGCCGAGGTGAACGGCTTGCCGTCGTGCCACTGCACACCCTTACGTAGCTTGAAGGTGATGGTCTTGCCGTCGGCCGAACTCTCCCAGCTTTCG
>JACMOT010000235.1 GCA_014377915.1 Tardiphaga sp. | reverse complement strand
CATCGCGCGCGACGCTGACATCGGTCTCGCGCCGGTCGGCGACCAGGCGGGCGAAGGCTGCTGCAAAGCCGGGGTTGCGGGTCGACAGCCGCAGCATCAGGCGGCCTGATCCTGCATGGCCAGCGCACGGAAGCGCCCGACCAGCGCAGCCACCCGCTCGTCGGCCTTGAGCGCGGCGCGGTTGACGATCAGCCGCGCGGAGACGTGTAGGATTACCGCATCCTCAACCAGGCCATTGTCCTTGAGCGTCTGCCCCGAGGAGACCAGATCGACGATCCGGCTGGCGAGTCCGAGCCCGGGAGCCAGTTCCATCGCGCCGTTCAATTTGACCACTTCGGCCTGCACACCCAGTCGCTCGAAGTAGCGCCGGGTCAGGTTGGGGTACTTGCTGGCAACGCGCAGGTGGCTCGAATGGCCCACGCTGGCAGTCTGTCCGGCCGGTTGGGCCAGCGACAGGCGGCAATGGCCGATGTCGAGATCGACTGGCGCGTAGAGGTCGGCGTAGGCGAATTCCTCGACCACATCCGAGCCGACGATGCCGACCGAGGCCGCGCCGTGTGCCACAAAAGTCGCCACATCGAACGCGCGAACGCGGATGATCTGCATGTCGCTACCCTCACAGGCGAACGACAGCGCGCGGTTGCTCTTGTCGTGAAAGCCAGCTTCGGCCACCACTCCGGCACGCGCCATCAAGGGCAGCGCCTCATCGAGGATGCGGCCCTTGGGGACGGCGAAGATCAGCGGTTTGGACATGGCTGGCGCGCATTAGGCGGGCCGGGGGGAAAGGGCAAGGATGGCGCAGCGTTACGAATTCATCGATATCAACGCCACGGGCGCGGGGATTGTGGTTCAGGCGTTCGACAATCAGGTGGCCTATTGCACCGCATCGGGCGCAACGGTTACGGCGCGGGTGGTGGCGGCATTGCGCGACCTCTTGGAGCGCGGCGAGCCCGGAAAACTGCTCGATACAGTACGCGCATGGCCGGGCGCGCCGCTCGCCGATGCGCTGCCATTGCGGATAGCGGGCGGAATTCACGCGCTGCGGCTCAAAGGGGCAGAACCGCAGCTCGAAGCGATCTACACCGATCAAGCCGGTGTCGATGATGCTGCAATTGTCGCAGCGGCAATCCGCCATCATGAGGCTGAACTGCTGCCGTGGCTCGATGGTCCGCCGCAGACTAATGAGGCCGGGCGCTCGGCCAATTTCATCGCGGCGATGCTGTGGTTGGCCGAGCAGGGATTGCCGCCGCGCTTTCAATGCCTTGAGATCGGCTCGAGCGCGGGGATCAATCTGATGCTGGCGCGGTATCATTACGATCTCGCCGGGGTGCAGGTCGGACCCGAACCCGGCGCGATGCGGTTTCAGCCCGAATGGCAGGGCAATGCGCCGCCGGATCGCCAAATCGAGATCGCCAGCACCAAAGGCTGCGACGTCGCGCCGGTCGATCTGACCGATCCCGCGCAGGCCTTGCGGCTCACCGCCTATATCTGGCCCGAGCATACCGTGCGGTTCGAGCGGATGGCGGCGGCGGTGGTGGAGGCGGGCAAGTCACCGCCCGACCTCGTGCAGATGAACGCAGCCGACTTTATCGAGAGCGAATTGGCCAAGCCGCAGGAAGCCGGCACCACCCGCATGCTGATGCAT
>JACMOT010000234.1 GCA_014377915.1 Tardiphaga sp. | reverse complement strand
GCTATCCGGGCGCGCGCTATTACGGCGGCTGCGAGTTCGTCGACATTGCCGAAAATCTGGCGATCGAGCGCGCCAAGAAGCTGTTCGGCGCGGGCTTTGCCAACGTGCAGCCGAACTCCGGCAGTCAGATGAACCAGGCGGTGTTGCTGGCGCTGCTGCAGCCCGGCGATACCTTCATGGGCCTCGACCTCGCCGCCGGCGGCCATCTCACCCATGGCTCGCCGGTCAACATGTCCGGCAAGTGGTTCAAGCCGGCGCATTACACCGTGCGCCAGGACGATCAGCTTCTCGACATGGATGCGATCGCCAAACAGGCCGAGGAAGTGAAGCCGAAGCTGATCATCGCCGGCGGCTCGGCCTATTCGCGCAGCTGGGATTTCAAGCGCTTCCGTGAGATCGCCGACAGCGTCGGCGCCTATCTGCTGGTCGACATGGCACATTTCGCCGGCCTGGTCGCCGGCGGCGTGCACGCCTCGCCGGTGCCCTACGCCCATGTCACCACCACCACCACGCACAAGTCGCTGCGCGGCCCGCGCGGTGGTCTGATCCTCACCAATGACGAGGCGCTGGCCAAGAAGTTCAATTCGGCGATCTTCCCCGGCCTGCAGGGCGGCCCGCTGATGCATGTCATCGCCGCCAAGGCGATTGCGTTCCGCGAAGCGCTGCAGCCCGACTTCAAGGTCTATGCCCGCAACGTCGTCGAGAACGCCAAGGCGCTGGCCGAAACGCTGCGCGCCCAGGGCTACGACATCGTCTCCGGCGGCACCGACAATCATCTGATGCTGGTCGATCTCAGGCCAAAGGGCCTGAAGGGCAATGTGTCCGAAAAGGCGCTGGTCCGCGCCGGCATCACCTGCAACAAGAACGGCGTACCCTATGATCCGGAGAAGCCGTGGGTGACCTCGGGCATCCGTCTCGGCACGCCGGCGGCGACCACGCGCGGTTTCGGCATCGCCGAGTTCAAGCAGACCGGCGAGATGATCGCGGAAGTGCTGAGCGCGGTGGCGCAGTCCGGCGACGGCAGCGCGCCGCTGGTCGAGGCCGCGGTCAAACTGAAGGTGCGGGCGCTCACCGACCGTTTCCCGATCTATCAATAAGCGCTGGCCGCAAGGCCACTTGGAAGGTTCTCCGGATGCGATGCCCGAACTGCAACAGCCTCGATACGCAGGTCAAGGATTCGCGTCCGACGGAGGATTCCGCGGTCATCCGCAGGCGCCGCGTCTGCGTCGCCTGCAATTTCCGCTTCACCACCTTCGAGCGGGTGCAGCTGCGTGAGCTGACGGTGATCAAGCGCAACGGCCGGCGGGTGCCGTTCGACCGCGACAAGCTGGTGCGCTCGCTGCAGATCAGTCTGCGCAAGCGGCCGGTCGATCCGGAGCGGGTGGAGACCATGGTGTCGGCGATCGTCCGCGAACTGGAAAGCGGCGGCGAGGCGGAGATTTCCTCGGAGACCATCGGCGAGATCGTGATGGAGCATCTGCGCCATGTCGACGACGTCGCCTATGTCCGCTTTGCGTCGGTGTATCGCAATTTTCGCGAGGCCAAGGACTTTGAGGCGGTGCTCGGCGAATTGTCCGGCGAGGATGAGCCCAAGCCCGATCACAAGACCGACGCCAAGCCTGTGCCGTTGCGCAAATGATCTTCCGGATACTGGAAGATCAATATGCCGAAAAATCGGCCGAAGCGAAGGCGAGCGACGCCCGCTTCATGCAGCTGGCGCTGACGCTCGGCCGGCGCGGGCAGGGTCGCTGCTGGCCCAACCCCGCCGTCGGCGCGGTCATCGTCAAGGACGGAATCATCGTTGGCCGCGGCTGGACCCAGCCCGGCGGCCGGCCCCATGCCGAGCCGGTGGCGCTGGCGCAGGCCGGCGCGGCCGCCGATGGCGCCACCCTCTATGTCACGCTGGAGCCGTGTTCGCATGTCGGCAAATCGCCGCCCTGCGCGGACGCGGTGATCGCCGCGGGAATTGTCCGCGTCGTATCGGCGATCGAGGACCCCAATCCGGAGGTCGCGGGGCAGGGCCATGCGCGGCTGCGCGCCGCGGGGGTCCGGGTCGATGTCGGCCTGGGCGCGCAGGACGCCGCCCGCGCCCATGCCGGACATTTTTACCGCGTCCGCGACAAGCGTCCTTATGTGGTGCTGAAACTGGCGGTATCGCCCGACGGCAAGATCGCCGCGGCCGGCCACAGGCCGGTGGCCGTAACCGGCGAGGCGGCGCGGGCGCGCGTGCATTTGTTGCGCGCCCAATGCGACGCGGTGCTGGTCGGCATCGGCACGGTGCTGGCCGATGATCCCGAACTGACCTGCCGGCTGCCTGGCATGGCCGCGCGGTCGCCGGTCCGCGTGGTGCTGGACCGCGCGCTGCGGCTGCCGGGCACCACCCGGCTGGTCCATAGCGCGCGCGAACATCCGCTATGGGTGATGACCTCCAGCCTGTCGGAAGCTCCCGCCGCGATGAAGCTCGGCGCCGCCGGCGCCCACGTATTCCGGGTGCCGACGACAACCACGCCACCGCCGGGGCTGGATCTGCCCGCCGTGCTGCGCGCGCTGGCGGAGAAGGGCATTGCCCGACTGCTGGTGGAGGGCGGGTCACGCGTCGCGTCGTCCTTCGTGACGGCCGGACTGGTCGACGAGATCTGGCTGTTTCGTGGACCGACCCCGATCGGTGGCGACGGCATCAACGCGCTGGATGCATTGCCGCTATCGGCCATCACCGGGTCGCCGGACTTTGCCGTCCATGCTAGCGAAACACTTGAGAACGATACGCTAACGGTTTACGAGCGCTGCAAACCTTGACGGGCCGCAGGATGGGTTGAGCGCTTGCGAAACCCGTCACCCTTCGCCGATGGGTTTCGCGAAAACGCTCAACCCATCCTACCAGAAGAGAGTTCATGTTTACCGGCATCATTACCGACATCGGCGAGATCGAGACCCTGACGCCCGTCGCGCAGGGGCAACTGCACCGGCTGCGTATCCTGTGCCGCTACGATCAGACCACCATTGCCGACGGCGCCTCGATCGCCTGCAACGGCGTCTGCCTGACGGTGGTCGGCTCCGGCATCGCCGGTGATCGCACCTGGTTCGAGGTCGACGCCGCCGCGGAGACGCTGGGGATGACGACGGCGCGGCACTGGAAGGCGGGCACGAGGCTCAATCTGGAGCGCGCGCTGAAGATCGGCGACGAACTCGGCGGCCATATCGTCGCGGGCCATGCCGACGGCATCGCCACCATCGTGACGCGCGAAGACCTGCCGGACATGGCGCGGTTCACGCTGCGCGCGCCCCGCGAATTGGCGCGCTTCGTCGCCAGCAAGGGCTCGGTGACGCTGGATGGCGCGTCGCTGACGGTGAATACCGTCGCCGATTGCGATTTCACGGTGCTGATCATCCCGCATACGCTGGGAGCGACCATGCTGGGTGACTGGCAGGATGGCAGCGAGATCAATCTCGAGATCGACCTGATGGCGCGCTACGCGGCGCGGCTGTCGGAAATGAAATAGCGGCGGCGTGCCGAGCACCCTTGGCATCCGCTCGCGCTGCGCCTAAAACCCTGCGCAATCAATTCATTCTGACGGGACCACCATGGCCGACGCGCGACGCGCTCAGTTGCAGGACCAGACCGATATTTCCGGCGCGCGGGCGCTGATTGTCGAGGCCCGCTTCTACGACGACATCCAGGATGCGCTGCTGCAAGGTGCGATTGCCGAGCTGAGGCTGGCCGGCCTCTCCCATGACGTCATTACAGTGCCCGGCGCGCTGGAGATTCCGGCTGCGATCGCGATCGCGATCGACGCCGCCGCGGCGAATGGTACGCCGTATCATTGCGCCATCGCGCTCGGCTGCGTGGTGCGCGGCGAGACGTTTCATTTCGAGATCGTCTCGATGGAATCCTCACGCGGGCTGACGGACCTTTCGGTCGATCTGCGCCTGCCGCTCGGCAACGGTATTATCACGGTCAATACCGATGAGCAGGCCTGGGCGCGAGCCCGTCCTGGCGATCTCAACAAGGGCGGCGATGCCGCGCGCGCGGCACTCGCAGTGCTGCGCATCAAACGCCGTCTGGCGAAGAGCTGAGTGATGGCAGAGATCAAGAAGGCGACCGCGAAAAAATCCGACAAGAAGTCGGACAGCAAGCCCGCCGAGAAGAAGGCCAACAAGCGCGGCGCGGCGAGGCTCGCGGCGGTACAGGCGCTGTACCAGATGGATATCGGCGGCGCCGGGATCAACGATATTTTCGCCGAGTTCGAAAGCCACTGGCTCGGCAACGAGGTCGAGGGCGATCAGTACCTGCCAGCGGAAGAGGCGTTCTTCCAGGATATCGTCGCCGGCGTGCTGCGCGATCAGAACAAGCTCGATCCCCTGATCGATGAGGCGCTGTCGAAGGGCTGGCCGCTCGCCCGCATCGAGGCAATCCTGCGTGCAGTGATGCGGGCAGGGGCTTACGAGCTGGAGCATCGCAAGGACATCCCGGCGCGGGTCATCGTCTCCGAATATGTCGCCGTGGCGCATGCCTTCGTCGAAGACGACGAGACTGGCATGGTCAACGCCGTGCTCGACCTGATCGCGCGGCGGTTTCGCGCCGATGAGTTTTCGCGGTAGAATCAGCCGTCATTGCGACGAAGCAATCCAGTCTTCGCTTGCAGCTATCTGGATTTCCGCGTCGCTTCGCTCCTCGCAATGACGGCGCGCAAAATGTCGAACGGCGCACAACTATGACCTCCGGCGAAGATTCCATCATTTCCAGCTATTTCAAGCCGCTCGCGACCGATCCCGGCGCGTTCGGCCTGACCGATGATGCCGCTGTGCTGAAGGCGGATGGTCATGACATCGTCATCAACACCGACGCCATTGTCGAGGGCGTGCATTTCCTGGCCACCGATCCCGCCGACAGCGTGGCTCGAAAAGCCTTGCGCGTGAACCTGTCGGATCTCGCCGCCAAGGGCGCGGTGCCGGCGGGCTTCCTGCTGACGCTGGCGTTGCGCGAGGCTGACCCTGACTGGCTCGCGGCATTCGCGCGCGGGCTTGGCGAGGACATCGCATTGTATGGTTGCCCGTTGCTTGGTGGCGATACGGTATCGACGCCGGGGCCGTTGATGATTTCGGTCACCGCGTTCGGACGGGTGCCGGTGGGCAGGATGGTTCGGCGCTTCGGCGCTGCGATCGGTGACCGCGTGGTGGTCAGCGGCACCATTGGCGACGCGGCGCTGGGGCTGAATTTTCTGACCGGCGGCGCGGCGAAGGCGGCGCTCGGCAGCGAGCTTTCATCCGCCGCCGCGCTGATCACCCGCTATCGCTTTCCGCAGCCGCGCAGCACGCTCGCCCAGTGCTTGCGCGACCACGCCAGCGCGGCGATGGACGTCTCCGATGGGCTGGCCGGCGATCTCGCCAAGCTGTGCGCGGTGTCGGGCGTGTCGGCGCAGATCGAGATTGACGCCGTGCCGCTGTCGGCGCCGGTGCGGCTGCTGCTCGAGCGTGGCATCGTCGATCCAGAGGCGATTGTCGCCGGCGGCGATGACTACGAAATCCTGTGCACGGTTCCGGTGGTCGCCTGGGACGCCTTCCGGAGCGATGCGCAACAGGCCGGCGTCGACGTGACGGTCATCGGCGAAATTGTCGAAGGCACAGAACCGCCGCGCTTTGTCGATGCGCGGGGCAAGGCGATCTTATTGGCCCGGACGTCCTATAGTCATTTCTGAGTAGTCTGCGTCAATCCTCCAAAATACCCCGGATTAGCCTTTCGCAGCGTTGCACCCTGGGGGCGATTTTGCCATGCTTGGGTCACGAGAGGCCGTCCTCGCGTGGGCAGGCCTCCTTTTATGCGTCCGATAACAGGGCGCGGGGCAGGAAGGACTGAGGCATTCCATGACAGCATTGTGGGTGATTGTGCTTTGCGGAGCACTTTCGATCGTATACGCGATCTGGGCGACGGCATCGGTAATGAAAGCGGACGCCGGAAATGCGCGGATGCAGGAAATCGCAGAAGCGGTGCGCGAGGGCGCGCAGGCCTATCTGAAGCGGCAATACATGACGATCGCGATCGTCGGCGTGGTCATCTTCGTGTTGCTCTATTACTTCCTCGGTGCGCTGGTCGCGGTGGGCTTCGTGATCGGATCGGTACTATCCGGCGCGGCCGGCTTCATCGGCATGAACGTCTCGGTGCGCGCCAATGTCCGCACCGCGCAGGCTGCGACCATCTCGCTGGCCGGCGGGCTTGAGCTGGCCTTCAAGGCCGGCGCCATCACCGGCATGCTGGTGGCGGGCCTCGCGCTGCTCGCGATCGCGGTATTCTTCTATTACCTGGTCGAGATCGCCGGGTACACCGTCGGCGGCGAGGACCGCACCGTGATCGACGCGCTTGTTGCGCTGGCCTTCGGTGCCTCGCTGATTTCGATCTTCGCGCGGCTTGGCGGCGGCATCTTCACCAAGGGCGCCGATGTCGGCGGCGATCTCGTTGGCAAGGTGGAAGCCGGCATCCCGGGGGGTGGCCCCCCCAACCCCCCCGCCCTCCGCCCACACCGCCGGCCACAATGTCGGCGATTGCGCCGGCATGGCGGCCGACCTCTTCGAGACCTATGCGGTGACGGTCGTCGCGACCATGGTCCTCGGCTCGATCTTCTTCGGCGCGTCCGCGCTTCTGCCGAGCATCATGCTCTATCCGCTCGCGATCTGCGGCACCTGCATCATCACCTCGATCGTCGGCACGTTCTTCGTCCGCGGCAAGAACGTCATGCGCGCCCTCTACCAGGGCGTGGTCGGAGCCGGCGTGCTGTCGGCGATCGGCATGTACTTCGCGATCGACGGCCTCGTCGGCAACGGCTACACGCCGGTCAACCGCAGTGGCGACGCCCTGACAGAGGGTGGCACGACCATCCACTACACGT
>JACMOT010000233.1 GCA_014377915.1 Tardiphaga sp. | reverse complement strand
GGTGCACGCCGACTATCTCGATGAGACCGACTGGATGACCTACGATTTCATCGCCTTCGACGATCCGACGCATCGCTTCGCGCAATATCGCGGCCAACGCCAGAAATGGTTCGCGCTGCGCTTCACCGGCAAGGATGAGGAAGTCGATCCGTTGACCCCGCGCAATGGCCAGCCGGCGGAATTCAACGCTTGGCGCTGGGAGCGGCTGGATCGCGTGGCAGATCTCGTGGTGCCGTTCCGGCGCGAGGTCTACCGCGCGGTGGCCGCAGAATTCGCGCGCTTCGCCTGAAGGGTCCATCCGGTCGCAGGACATCACGCCGCAGCTCCTTGTCCTTCCATCGTCAAGTTTCGCCCATACGTCGTGACCTCCAGCAAATGAGGAATGACGCGATGTTCGATCCGAGGAGCCTGCTCGACCAATTCATCGGCGGGTTGAATCAGGGCGGTCCCAATCAGCAGGCGAGCGGTCGGCCGGATGGCGGGCTGCTCGGCAAAGGCGGCGGCGATCTGCTGCAGCAGGCCGGCAGTTTTCTTGGCGGCTTTGGCGGCGGCGCGATGACCGGTGGCCTGGCCGGCGTGCTGCTCGGCTCGAAGGGCGGACGCAAGATCGCCAAGAATGCGCTCACCTATGGCGGCATGGCCGTGGCCGGTGCGCTCGCCTATCGTGCCTATCAGAATTATCAGGCGGGCCTGCAGGCCTCGCCCGCAGGCGCGGTCGAGACGCCTTTGCTGCCGGCGCCAAGCGATACGCCGTTCAATCCGCTGCAGCCGGCGGATCAGCAATCACTCAGTCGCAACCTGTTGCGAGCGATGATTGCGGCGGCCAAGGCCGATGGCCATATCGACAACACCGAACAGACCAACATTTTCGCGCAGATGGACCGGCTCGACGTCACCGCCGAGGACAAGGTGTTTGTGATGGATGAATTGCGCAAGCCGCTCGATGTGGACGCCGTGGCGCGCGCCGTGCAGACGCCCGAGGAAGCCGCGGAGATCTATACGGTTTCGCTGCTGGCGATCGACCTCGACAGCGCTTCGGAGCGGGCCTATCTCGCTTTGCTGGCGGCGCGGCTTTCTCTCGACGAGAAACTCGTCGCGCATCTCCATGCGACCGTGGACGGCTTCACCGCGGAGCCGGTGAAGGTGGCGCAGTCGTCCGTCTGAGCGTCTGAGCTGTCCATCATCCGCCCAACAAAAAGCCCCGGTTCGATCCCGGGGCTTTTTTCGTGGTGCGCGAGAAGCGCTTAATGCATCGCCGTCGAATTGACATGCAACTGGATGACCTTGAAGTGGTCGAGACGCGCGATCGCGAGGTCCAGAACGGAGCCCTCTTTCTCGGACAGCTGCTCTTCCGTCGCCGCGATATCGGCGGCGAAGGCGGTGCGGTCGAGATCCTGCAGCGAGGTGGCGACGTCGGCCAGCACGGTGAGGCCCTTGTCGTTCACTTCGGCGAGGCCGCCGAGCACGATGACCGTGTGCCTGGTGGTTCCGTTGTAGATCGTCATGATGCCCGG